>JAJXXB010000113.1 GCA_021781315.1 Actinomycetes bacterium
CGTCCCGCGCGCCCCACCGCGCTGATCGCCGCGCGCCGCGCCGACGCCTGCGGGGCCAACAAGTACTGGTCGAAGTCCACGTAGACGGCCAGAGCGCAGCGCCGCACCCGCGAAAACACGGCCTCGGTTCCCACCACCACCCGCTCGAGGACCTCGGGCGAGGCGGCGCGCGTGACTTCGCTGACCGGGCGAGCGAGTTGGTGGGCGACGTCGCGCGCCAGCGTCGTCACCCCCGAGCGCACCCGCTTGAGCTTCGTCGCCCCGCAGGCGCGACAGAACGGCTCGCGCACCTCGTGCGCCGCCGAGCAGGAAATGCCACCCTCAACCTCGCCTTCGGCCTGGTGACACACGCCACAGCGTGCGAGCTCGCCGCAGCGCGCGCACGCCAGGAGCCGGCCCGTGCCCAAACGCTGCAAGATGACCACGACCGCCACCGGCTCTGGACCGGCGAGCGCGCGGTGGGCCGCGGCCAGGGTCGGCGCCGCGAGCGCGCCCTCGTGGGGATCGCGCTGGCGCCGGTCGACGACGCTGATCGTGGGCCACGCGGCCACGAACTCGGGATCGCGCTGCAACGGGCCGAGGGCCAGCAGGGTCGGTGAGGGCGAGAGCGACGTCGCCCAGAGGTCGGCGCCGTCGCGCCGGCAGCGTTCGCCCACCACGCTCAACGCGTCCCACGTGGGGAACATCGGGCTCACGTAGCCCTCGTCGTCCGCGTCGATCACCACCGCGCCCGAGAGTCGCGCCGTCGGCGCCAGCGCTCCCCCGCGCGCCGCGACGACGACGGGCCAGCCCGCGCGCATCTCGGCCCACTGTTCGGCGCTCGCCACGTCGAGTCCTCGCTGGGCCAGGCGCCCGCGGAGTCGCCGGGCCCACGCCTCGGTGGGCACCAGCACCAGCAGAGTTCCCCCGCGAGTCCAAACCCTCTGATAGGCGGCGAGCACGACGTCGAGCGGATCGGTCGTCGGCGCGAGGTGGATCGGCCCCGGGGCCCAGGGGTATCGCGGCGCGACCGGCGGGGCCACGGGCGCGGGCGCGGTCGGCAGGCTCGTCACGACCGACGAGGGCGTGAGGCTGACGAGCACGCGCGCGAGCGGTGCACTCCATCGGTCGCTGACCCACCGGGCCAGGTCGAGTAGCTCACCCGGCGGGCCGAAGCCGAGCGATTTGCTCAGGGGCAGCATGTCAGCAATCGGTTCCGCGTCGCCCAGCACCCAGCCGCGCACCGAGCGCCCGTTGAGACTGACGCGCACGCGATCCCCGGCGGCGACGCGCTCGGTGGCGGCGCTCGTGACGTAGGTGAAGGGTCGGTCCAGCGCCGCGACCTCGGTGAGGACCGACACCGCGCGAGGGGCCACTAGGGCAGCGAGAGTTCTCGGCGCAGGTCGTCCAGGCGCGGCGTCTGCTCCCACGTGAATCCCTGGTCGGTGCGGCCGAAGTGCCCGTAGGCGGCGGTGCGCGCGTAGACCGGACGGCGCAGGTCGAGGTCACGGATGATCGCGGCCGGTCGCAAGTCAAAGATCGCGTCGACGGCCTTGGCGATGGTCGCGCGGTCGACGCGCTCGGTGCCAAAGGTCTCCACGAGCACCGACACGGGACGCGCCACGCCGATCGCGTAGGCGACTTGGACCTCGCAGCGTCGCGCGGCGCCCGAGGCGACGACGTGCTTGGCGACCCAGCGAGCGGCGTAGGCCGCCGACCGGTCGACCTTGGAGGGGTCCTTGCCCGAGAAGGCGCCGCCGCCGTGGCGCGACATCCCCCCGTAGGTGTCGACGATGATCTTGCGACCCGTCAGCCCCGCGTCGGCGTGGGGCCCGCCCAGGACGAACTTGCCCGAGGGATTGACGTAGACGTTCATCGAGGACGTGTCGAGGATCTCCGGCAGCATGGGCCGAATCACGTGCTCGAGCACGTCGGCCTTGATCTGGGGCTGGGCGTAGCCGTCCTCGTGCTGGGTCGAGACCAGCACCGTGTCCACGGCCACCGGGCGTCCGGCCTCGTAGGCGATCGTCACCTGGGTCTTGCCGTCGGGGCGCAGGTAGGGCACCTCGCCCGAGCGTCGCACCTGGGCCAGGCGCATGCTGAGTCGGTGCGCGAGCCAGATCGGCAGCGGCATGTAGTCATCGTTGTCGTCGCACGCGTAGCCGAACATCATTCCCTGATCGCCGGCGCCGAGCGCGTTGAGCGCGTCCTCTCCACCGGTGCCGTTGCGAAGCTCGAAGGCCTCGTCGACGCCGCCGGCGATGTCGGGGCTCTGCTGGTCGAGCGAGACGAGGACCGCGCAGTTGCGCCCGTCGAAGCCCTTGGCGCCGTCGTCGTAACCGATGTCGAGGATCGTCCGGCGTGCGATCGACGTGATGTCCACGCTCGCCGAGGTCGTGATCTCCCCGGCCACCACGCACAGGCCCGTCGTCAGGAGCGTTTCGCAGGCCACGCGCGCGTGGGGATCCTGGGCGAGGATGGCGTCGAGCACACTGTCCGAGACCTGGTCGGCGATCTTGTCCGGGTGTCCTTCGGTCACCGACTCCGAGGTGAAGAGGGTCCGGTCGCTCATGGGGCTCCTTGGGCTAACAATGAAGCCACCCTAGCCAAGATCTCGTGAGAAATTGCTTCTTTCGAGCGACGCGAGACCACGCTCTCGGCACCGTCGGCACCCAGGATCACCACTTCGTTGGTGGCGTGTTCGAAACCGGCGCCGGGGGCGCTGACGTCATTGACCACCAAGAGGTCGACGCCCTTCGCGGCGAGCTTGGCGCGCGCGTGGTCCATCACGTCGGTGGACTCGGCGGCGAAACCGACGATCACCTGACCGCCTCGACGCCGCGCCACGAGCTCGCGCACGATGTCGCGCGTGGGCTCGAGCGTCAACTCCAGCGGCGCGTCGTGCTTCTTGATCTTCTGGGGTGCGGGCGCGAGGGTGTAGTCCGAGACCGCCGCCGCCATGATCACCGCGTCGGCGTCGGCGCTGGCCGCGACGGTGGCCTCGTACATCTCGGCGGCGCTCTCGACGTAGGTGACGTCGACGCCGCGCACGACGTCGAGGGCGAGCTCGCGCCGGGCCGCGCTGATGAGACTCACGCGCGCGCCCAGTCGGTAGGCGACCTCGGCGAGGGCGTAACCCTGGCGACCTGAGGAGCGGTTGCTCACCACTCGCACCGGGTCGATCGCCTCGCGCGTTCCCCCGGCGGTGATCACCACGTGGCGTCCGCTCAGGACGCCGCGGTAGCCCGCCACGATCCTCGTCGCCATCTCGACGATCGCCTCGGGCTCGGCGAGTCGCCCCGCGCCCTCGTCGCCACCGGCGAGACGGCCCACGGCCGGCTCGAGCACGAGGACGCCGCGACGGCGCAGCGTGGCCAGGTTCTCCTGGACCGAGGGCTGCTCCCACATCTCGGTGTGCATCGCCGGACACAGCAGGATCGGAGCTCGGCTCGCGAGCAACGTCGCGCTGAGCAGATCGTCGGCGAGTCCCATCGCCAGGCGAGCGATGAGATGGGCCGTCGCCGGAGCCACCACGATCAGGTCGGCGCTCTGGCCGAGGTGCGTGTGGGGAATCGGCGTGGTGGCGTCACCGTAGAGGCGCACGCGCGCCGGCTCGCTCGCCAGGGCGCTAAAGGTCACCTCACCCACGAAGCGGGTGGCGTCAGGGGTCAGGACGGGGATGACGTGGTAGCCGGCGTCCATCAGACGGCGCAGGACGTCGACGGCCTTGTAGGCGGCGATGCCGCCGGCCACCCCTAGGACAATGCGTGGACTCGACGAACTAGGCGTCGCGGAGGGCATCGGTGAAGGCGTCCAGGTCGTTCGCGGCGTCCTGGCGGGCCTGCTCCTGAGCGTCCTTCGCGAGCTTCTCCGCCTCGAGCTCCTCGGGAGTGGGGCGGTGGAACTCGAGCTTGCCCTCGTAGAGCTCCTCGAGAGCGAGCGAGAGCGACTTGTTCGACAGCGAGGTCACCTGCGGCGGGATCAGGGCGCCGTGGCCGACGCCGAGGCCGTTGTAGTACTCGTTGATCTCGCGGGCGCGAATCGCCGACACCGCGACCAGGGTGAACTTGGAGTCGCCGACCTTGGCGAGGAGGTCTTCGATGGGCGGGTCAACCAGTGTCGGGCGTTCGGCCATGGGTTAGTCCTTTGTCGAGGGGTCCCGTCGCTTCGAACGGAGTCCCTCCAGTATAGAGAGGATTTCGTCAGTCGCCCGCTCCACGTCGTCGTTGACCACCACGTAGGAGGCCAGATCGTGCCCCCTCGCCAACTCCTCGGGCGTGCTCGCCAGGCGCCGGCGCACGTGGTCCTCACCGTCGCCGCGGCGGCGCAGGCGCTCCTCGAGGTCCTCCATCGACGGCGGCAGGATCAGGAAGATCACCGCGTCGGGGTGCTCGCGGCGCACCTGCTCGGCCCCCTGGACCTCGATCTCGAGCAGGACGTCGGTGCCGGGCGCGGGCGCGGGGCGCGGGGTGCCGTACAGATTGCCCTGGAACTGGGCCCACTCGAGGAAGAGGCCGTCGTCGATGGCCGCTTCGAACCTCTCGCGGTCCACGAAGACGTACTCGTGTCCGCGCTCGGTCGCCCGTTGGGGCCGCGTCGTCCAGGACCGACTGAGCACGAGCCGCTCGTCGGCCTCGACCAGGCGAGAGGCGAGCGTCCCCTTTCCGACCCCGCCGGGCCCGATCAGGACCACGACGAGCGGCGATGCGTCAGCGCACAAGGGCGCGGAACAACTCGGCGCGCTGCTTGGGTCCGAGCCCCCGGATGCGACGAGTCTTGGCGATGGCGGCCTTGGCCATGATGCGCTCGGCCTTCACCTCGCCGATGGCCGGCAGGGCGCTGATGAGGTCGTAGGCGCGCATCTGCGCCACGCACTCCTCTTTCTCGGCGAGGGCGAAGATCTCCTCGAGCGACATCTTGCCGGACTTCACCAGGCGCTTGACCTCAGCTCGACGGCGACGGTTCGCCACCGCGAGACGCGAGGCCTGCACCCGCTGTTCCTGCGTCAGTGAGGGCGGGGTGGGGGTCACGACCACAGAATACCCCTCGGGCGCGACACCCGTTTAAAGCAGCGCTGACGCCACCGCGTCGCGCCACCTCGCGGCGGCCGCCGACAGGGCCGAGCGGTCCGGCCCCGCGGCGAGCACTCCTCGGCTCACACTGGCCAAAACGCTGCCGCGCGCGCTCCCCGCGGTCGCCCGTGCGACGTCCTCGGGGCCCGCACCCTGCGCGCCGACGCCGGGAACCAGGATCGGTCCGCCGAGCTCACCGAGTGGAAAGGCCGGCGCGGCTCGCGTCGCCCCGAACACGACACCCACCGCGCCGCGACCGTCGCGGCGCGCGTTGAGAGCGCCCACCCCGGCCAGGACCTCGGTCTCGACGAGCTCGCCGGACTCGGTGCGCGCTTCTTGAATCGTCCGGCCCTCCGGGTTTGACGTGGCCGCGAGGACGAACAGTCCCCGCGCGGTGCGTCGAGCCGCCTCGAGGAAGGGGCCGAGTGCGCCGAGGCCGACGTAGGGACTCACGGTCAGCGCGTCCACGCACAGCGGCGAGGCGTCGTCGAGCCAGGCCGCGGCGTATCCGTCGTTCGTCGAGGCGATGTCGCCGCGCTTGGCGTCACCGATGACGATCAGGCCGGCCGCGCGGGCCTCGGCGATCACGCGCTCGAGCACCGCGTAGCCGGCGGCGGCGTAGCGCTCGAAGAAGGCCACCTGGGGCTTGACCGCGCACGCCGCTCCCGCGACCGCCTCGACGACGCGCAGGCTCGCGTACTCGAGGTCACCCACCGAGTCGGTGCGCCCCCAGTTGGCGAGGACCTCGACGCTGGGATCGATCCCCACGCACAGCGGACCCGTGGCGTCGATCCGGCTCGACAGCCGTTCCCCGAACGTCTCAGCCATGGGCCGCCCCCTTGATCTCGCTCACCGACGCGCACCCGTGGCGCGTCAACCACTCGTCCATCTGGCGCTGGACCCGCCAGGGGGCGCGCGGGTCGGCGAAGGTGGCCGTTCCCACCTCGACCGCGTCGGCACCGGCCATCATCATGGCCACGGCGTCCTCGCCCGTCGCCACTCCCCCCACGCCCACGATGGGCACCATCGGCATCGCCGCGCGACACTCGTAGACCGCGCGCAACGCCACCGGGTGCAGTCCGACGCCGCTCAGTCCGCCTCCCCCGTTGCCGAGCGCCGCGCGACGCGACTCGATGTCGATCACCAATCCGAGCAGCGTGTTCACCAGCACGAGCGCGTCGGCGCCCGCGTCGAGCGCCGCGCCGGCGATCTCGACGAGGTCGGGCGTGTTCGGACTCAGCTTCACCCACAAGGGCACGTCGGCGTGGCGACACGCCCTGACCACCTCGGCCGTGGCCGCGGCGGAGTGGGCGAACATGCGCGAGCGATCCTCCAGGTTGGGACAGCTGACGTTCACTTCGATCGCGACGACCTCGGCGCCGCGCATCTGCTCGATCGCCTCGGCGAAGTCCGCGACGCTGCGCCCCCAGATCGAGGCGACGACCGTGGCGCGGCGTGCGCGCAGGCGAACCAGCTCCTGCTCGCGCCACGCGCTGACCCCCGGGCCCGACAGACCCACGGCGTTGAGCATGTGCTCGCCCCAGGCGGCGACCCGCGGCGCGGGGTTGCCAGCCCACGGATAGGCGGCCAGGGACTTGGTCACGACTGCGCCCAGCGCGGCGAGGTCGCCGTATCCCGCGAGCTCGTCACCATAACCCGACGTGCCCGCAGCGGTCATGATCGGCGAGGAGAGGGACACCTCGCCGACGCGCGTGCGCAGGTCGCTCACCGGTGTAAGTCCTGGAGCGACGCGACGCGCCAGCCGCGCGCGCGGGTGTCGGCAATGCCCTTGGCGGCGGCCAGACCCGCGCTCAGCGTGGTCAGACACGGCACGCCGTGCACGATCGAGGCGTGTCGGATCTGCGCGCCGTCGGCGTGGGCCCCCTTGCCCGACGGCGTGTTCACCACCAACTGCACGTCGCCCGAGGCGATCAGCCCTACCGCGTCCACACCGAGGTCGGCCAGTCCCACCTTGCCCACGAGGGTCGCCACCTCGACGTCGTGAGATCGCAGGAAGCCCGCGGTGCCCACCGTCGCGGCCAGCGTGAAGCCGAGTTCGCGCAGCTGGCGGGCCAGGGCGAGTCCCTGGTCCTTGTCGCGGTCGGCCAAGGACAAGAAGACCTGCCCGCTGTCGGGCAGCCCGGTGCCGGCGGCCAACTGGGCCTTGGCGAAGGCGATGCCGAAGCTCTCGCCCACCCCCATCACCTCACCCGTCGAGCGCATCTCGGGTCCCAGTACCGTGTCCACGCCGGGGAAGCGGCTAAAGGGCAGCACCGCCTCCTTCACGCTCACGTAGTCGGGCCGCGGCGTGGTCGCGGGCACGTCGCCGCTCGCGCGCAGCGCGGCCAGCGTCTCGCCCAGCATCACGCGCACGGCGACCTGAGCAACGGAGACCCCCGTCGCCTTGGCGACGAAGGGCACGGTGCGGCTGGCTCGCGGGTTGGCCTCGAGGACGAAGAGCTCGTCGTCCTTGACCGCGTACTGCACGTTGATGAGACCGACGACGCCCAACTCGTTCGCGATGCGCGCGGTGTAGTCGTCGAGGGCGGCCAGCACGGTGGCGCTGAGTGTCTGGGGCGGCAGGGCGCACGCCGAGTCGCCCGAGTGCACACCGGCCTCTTCGACGTGCTCCATGACGCCGGCGATGTAGAGATCGCCGGTCACGTCGCGGATCGCGTCGACGTCGACCTCGATAGCGTCTTCGAGGAAGCTGTCGATCAGGATCGGCCGCGTCGCCGACACCCCTCCCTCACGCGCAAGGGCCCCGTGGGCGCTCGTGAGGTTGGTCATCACCCGACTGAGCGACTCGTCGTCGTAGACGATCTCCATCGCCCGACCGCCGAGCACGTAGCTCGGACGCACGAGGACCGGGTAGCCGATGCGCGACACCACCGCGCGGGCCTCGTCGAGGCTGAGCGCGACGTCACC
>JAJXXB010000238.1 GCA_021781315.1 Actinomycetes bacterium
CGACGCCGGGCTCGTCGGACCGCTTTCTCGCCAAGGCCCCGAGCGCCGTGGCCGACATGACCTTCCTCGACCTCGAGGACTCGGTGGCACCCAATGAGAAGGTCGCCGCGCGCGCCAAGGTCGTTGACGCGATTCGCACCCAGGACTGGGGCGAGCGGGTGCTGTGCGTGCGCGTCAACGCCTGGGACACGGCCTGGACCTACGGCGACGTGATCGAGGTGGTCGGCCAGGCCGGTCCGCGCCTGGACGAGATCATGCTGCCCAAGGTCCAGTCCGCGGCCGAGGTCGTGGCGATGGACCTCTTGCTCACCCAGGTGGAGAAGAACGCCGGACTGCCGGTGGGCCACATCGGCATCGAGGCCCAGATCGAGACGGCGAGGGGGCTGATCAACGTCGACGAGATCTGCGCGGCCTCGCCGCGCCTGGAGACGATCATCTTCGGCCCGGCCGACTTCGCGGCCTCGATCGAGATGCCGGTGTTGACCGGCGGCGTGGCGATCCCCGAGTACCCGGGGGACCACTTCAACTACGTCTTCTCGCGCATCCTCATGGCCGGGCGCGCCAATGGCCTTCAGGTGATCGACGGTCCGTTTCTCAAGGTTCGCGAGCTCGACGCCCTGCGCGAGTTCGCCCAGCGCACCCACATCCTGGGGTACGACGGCAAGTGGGCCCTCACCCCGGACCAGGCGCTCGTGCTCAACGAGGTCTACTCGCCCACCCAGGAGCAGTTCGATCGGGCCTGGGACATCCTCGAGGCCTACCGCGTGGCGACCGAGGAGAACCACACCGGCGCCGTGATGTTCGGTGACGAGATGATCGACGAGGCCAGCCGCAAGATGGCGATCAAGTTCCTCAGTCGCGGCGAACGGGCCGGCCTGGCCCGCTCCACCGCCTAACGGCGTTATTAGGAATTACTCCCACTAAGGTGGCCGCCATGGCCACTGTCACCGCGTCGAGCCACTCGCGCGACGCCGCTCGCAGCGCCTACAGTGCGCGCGAGCGCCGCCGCCTCTACGCGATGTTCGGCTTCATCGTGTTCCTCCACGTGCTCGGCGCGGCGCTGCTGGCCATCGCCGCCATGCGCCACGTCGGGGTGTCGGGCACGAAGATGATCGGGGTCGGCACCGGCGTGCTCGCCTACACCCTGGGCATGCGCCACGCCTTCGACGCCGACCACATCGCGGCGATCGACAACACGACGCGCAAGTTCATGTCCGAGGGAAAGCGTCCACTGTCGGTGGGCTTCTTCTTCTCCCTCGGGCATTCCTCGGTCGTCTTCGCCCTGACCGTGCTGTTGGGCCTGGGTGCGCGAGCTCTGGGCGGCCAGGTGCGCGACGCGCACTCGCCGCTGCACCACTACGGCACGCTGGTGGGCACGGTGGTCTCGGGTAGCTTCCTCTATCTCATCGCCACGCTCAACCTGATCATCCTGGTGGGCATCGTGCGCCTCTTCGTCGAGATGCGCCAGGGACGCTTCGACGACTCCCAGCTCGAGAAGCACTTGAACGCGCGCGGCTTCATGATGCGCTTCTTCGGTCCGCTCGCGCGCAGCATCGACGCGCCCTGGAAGATGTACCCGCTCGGCGTGCTCTTCGGCCTGGGCTTTGACACCGCGACCGAGGTCGCCTTCTTGGTCCTCGCCGGCACGTCGGTGGCCGCGGGCCTTCCGCTGTGGGCGATTCTGTCGCTGCCGATTCTCTTCGCCGCCGGCATGAGCCTGCTCGACACGATCGACGGGTCCTTCATGAACTTCGCCTACGGCTGGGCCTTCTCCAAGCCCGTGCGCAAGGTGTACTACAACATCGCCATCACCGGACTGAGCGTCTTCGTGGCCTTCTTCATCGGCACCCTCGAGCTCGCCCAGGTCCTCGCGAACCAGCTGCACCTCACGGGCGGGCTGTGGAACTACGCGGCGCGCTTTGACATCAACCGCGCGGGATTCATCATCGTGGGCATCTTCGTGGCCGTGTGGGTCGCGGCGCTGGCGCTGTGGCGCTTCGGGCGGGTCGAGTCGCGCTGGGAGGCGGCGGCGCTACGCGCCCAGCGCGAGCGCGGCGAGGCGCCGGACCGCCACGCGGCGGGCACGACGCTGGGTGCGGTGCACCCCGCGCTCACCATCGACGGCGATTAGCCCTCGACGAGACGGCGCGCGACGACCTTGAGACAGAGGGTCTCGTCCGCGCCCTCGAAGATCGAGAGCACCCGCGCGTCGACGAAGTAGCGGCTCACGGGGTACTCCTCGGCGTATCCCATGCCGCCGTGGATCTGCATGGCCTCGCGCGTGACCCACTCGGCCGCGCGGCACACGTAGGCCTTGGCCATCGAGGCCTCGAGGGATCCTGACCCGCCGCCCATCAGGCGCGCGACGGCCAGCGAGAACTGGCGAGCGCACTGGATGATCGCGGCCATGGTGCCGAGCTTGACCCGGGTCAGCTCGAAGTCGATCACCGGCTGGCCGAAGACCACCCGGTTGCGCGCGTACTCGAGCGCCGCGTCGTAGGCGGCCTGCATGACCCCGACCGCGCGCGCGGCGGTCTGCAGGCGCCCGTTCTCGAAACCCGCCATCTGGTAGTAGAAGCCCCGTCCCAGGCCGTCCTCGCCGCCGAGGAGGTTGTCCTCGGGCACGAACCAGTTCTCGAAGGCCAGCTCGTAGGAGTGCATGCCCCGGTACCCGAGGGTGTCAATCGGCCGGCCCTCGAGGCGTCCGGCGGGTCGCCCGTCGCCGGACTGCTCGAAGACGAAGCCGTGCGAGTCGCCGCGAGGCTTCTCGACGAGGAAGAGCGAGAGCCCGCGATGCGCCTTGGCGCGATCGGGGTCGGTGCGCGCGAGCAGCACGAGGACGTCGGCGCGCGCGGCGAAGGTGCACCAGGTCTTGGTGCCGTTGATCAGCCAGCCGCCGGCGGTGCGCGTCGCCGACGTGGTCAGGCCCGCCACGTCGCTGCCGAAGTCGGGTTCGGTCACCGCGATCGCGGCCAGCACCTCGGCGCGCGCGAGGCGACCGAGCCAGCGCTCCTTCTGTGCGGGTGTTCCCCCGCTGACCAGCGCGCGCGCCATGATCTCGGGCCGAGTGATCAGGGAGCCCCCGATGCCCAGGCTCGCCCAGGAGAGCTCCTCGGTGGCGATCACCATGCCGAGGTACTCGGCCTCGCCGCCGGCGGAGTAGCCGCCGAATTCCTCGGGCACCGACAGTCCGAACCCGCCGAGCTCGGCCAGACCCTCGATGATCGACTCGGGGATGTCGCCGTTGGTGCGGTGCACGTGCTCGGCGTGGGGGCGCACCTGTTCGAGGGCGAAGCGGTGGAACATGTCGCTCACCATCTGAAACTCGTCGTCGAGGTGGCGCTCACCGGGCGTCTCGGCGAGCGCGCCGAGGAAGTCCGGTGAGGATTTGTCGGCGACGAAGTCGTGGAAGGGCGAGAACCAGTCGCGATCCAGTCCCCAGAGCTCTTCTCGCCCCAGCGCGCGCGCGGCGAGGTCACTGAGGGCCAGGGCCAAGAAGGCGTCCACCAGGCGGCGCTCCACCTCTCCCGTCTCGGCGTAGCCGAGGCAGGCGCGGGCCGTCGCGATCGCACTCGTGGCGTGGGCCAGGTCGTAGGCGAAGGCCTGGTGGGCGTCGACGCCGCCGTGCGCGGCGAGGGAGGCGGCGGCGTCGGCGACGATGCGCTCGGCGCGTTCGACGAGGTCGGTGGTGGACATAGGTGAGAAACTACCGTCTCAGGCCTCGAGTGACGACGGCCTAGTCTGAGGGGGTGAACGTGACAATGCTCCTCGCCGACGCGGCCCAGGTCGCCGACGGCAAGCTCTACATCCTCGGTGGCGGCTGGTCCATCACCGGCCCTGAGGCCGTGCCCTCGGCGGTGGCCATCAAGGTCGGCGTCGACTGGCACGAGTTCAACACCGCGCATCACTGGGAGCTCTTCCTCGACGACGCCGACGGACAGCTGGTGCGATTCGAGACCCCCGACGGCGTGCAGACGATCGAAGTGCGCGGGGACTTCTCGGCCACCGAGCCGGCGGGGGTGCCGGCCGGCACGCCCGTGGACGTCCCGATCGCGGTGAACTTCGGACCCATCCCGCTGGCGCCGGGCTCGCGCTTCACGTGGCGCTTCGTGATCGACGGCGAGAGCCTGCCCGGGGCCGACGCCTCCTTCACCACGCGGCCCCTGCCCGAACTCGAGGCCGAGTAGCCGCGACGAGCGGGGAGACGAGATGACCACCTACGACCGGCCCTTCGGGCGCTACTTCGAGGACTTCGTACCCGGCGACGTCTACCGGCACTGGCCCGGCAAGACCATCACCGAGGCCGACGATCACCTCTTTTGCATGATCACGATGAACCACCACCCCCTGCACACCAACGCGTGGTTCGCCGAGCACGAGAGCGTCCAGGGGCGCAACGTCGTCGTGGGCAACCTCGTGTACTCGCTGGTGCTCGGCATGAGCGTGCCTGACGTCTCGGGCTCGGCCATCGCGAACCTCGAGGTCGAGAGCCTCATCCACCGTCACCCGACCTTCCACGGCGACACGATCTACGCCGAGACCCGCGTGCTGGAGGCGATCCCGTCGTCGTCGAAGACCGATCGCGGGGTCGTCACCGTCGAGACGAAGGGCTTCAACCAGGAGGGTCGAGAGGTCTGCTACTTCCGGCGCAAGGTGATGGTCTGGCGTCGCGACGCCGCGCCGACTCGGGCTCGCCCCTACGGTGACGACGTCTGGGACTGACGCGGCGGCGTTTCGCCGCGCGCTCACACGAGCCCGTCCCGCCCTGCGCCGCGACTTGCCCTGGGTCGGCCACGACGATCCCTGGGCGATCTTTTTGAGCGAGGTCATGCTCCAGCAGACATCGACGGCCCGCGTCCTCGCACCCTGGGCCGCCTTCCTCGCGACCTATCCCACCCCGAGCGACCTCGCCAACGCCCCGCTCGACGAGGTGCTCGCGAAGTGGCGCGGGCTCGGCTACCCGCGTCGGGCGCGGGCCCTGCGCGAGGCGGCGATTCTCATGCGCGACGCCCACGGTGGGCGGGTGCCGCGCTCGCGAGCCGAACTGCTCGCGCTACCCGGCGTGGGCGAGTACACGGCCAGCGCGGTGGCGAGCTTCGCGTACGGCGAGCCGGTCACGGTCCTTGACACCAACGTGGGACGCGTGCTCGCGCGCGCCGTGGCCAATTCGCGCCTGACTCGCGCCGAGGCCCTCGCCCTCGGCGACCGGGTGCGCGCCGACCAGCCCAGCGCGGCGTTCAACCAGTCGCTGCTCGACCTCGGCGCGCGGTTCTGCCGGGCGAGGCCGCGCTGTGACGAGTGTCCCCTCGCCTCGTCGTGTCGGTGGCGACGCGAGGGCGGCGCCGATCCGGCGCCCACCAGCGCGGCGGTCTCGCGCCCCCAGTCGGCCTTCGCGGGATCGGACCGCCAGCTGCGCGGTCGCATCCTGGCGCGCCTCGAGTCGCGACCCTCCGCACGGGAGTTCGCGGCGCACTTCGCCGACGTCGAACCCGCGCGCCTCGACGCCGTGCTCGAGGGACTCGCGCGCGACGGACTGGTCGATCTCGCGGGCCCGCGCCTCGCCACGCACTGACGGGGTCGCCGCAGGGGCCCGGTAAGGTCAGCGGCGTGAGCCTCGACGATCTCCACTTCAAGCACGTCGTCGGCCACTTCGCGACCGGCGTCGTCGTGGTGGCCAGTGCGACCGCCAACGGTCCGGTGGGCTTTACCTGCCAGACGTTCGGTTCACTGTCGCTCGACCCGATCCTCGTCTCCTTCGCCGCGAGCAACACCGGGCGGTCCTGGCCCCTGGTGCACCGCGCCGACTTCATCGGCGTCAGCATCCTCGCCGAGGACCAGGAGGCGATCGCGCGGCTCTTCGCCACCAGCGGCGCCGACAAGTTCCGCGACCTCGAGCTCGAGAGAGGCCCCCACGGCTCGCCGCTCCTGCCGGGCGCGCTGGCGCACTTGGAGGGGTGTATCGAGACCGTCGTGGCTCACGGCGACCACGACCTCGTGACGGCCTCGATCGACTACGCGGTGGCCCACACGGGAAAGCCCCTCCTGTACTACCGCGGCGGATTCGGCCTGCTCGCCTGAGCGTTCAGTACGCTTCCCAGGGTGACTCGTCGGCGACGCGAGGGTGAGTGATGAACATTCTGGTGACGATCGTGGCGGTGCTCGTCGTGGTCCTCGCCGTGGGAGTCGTCGTCCTGCGTTGGCGCAGGATTCGCCACGAGGAGAACGAGCGCGCCCGACGACTCGACCCGCGCCTGCTCAGCCCGCCCCCCTCGCCCTACACGCCGGCCCAGGGCTTTCGACTCGTCGACGGCGAGACGCCGACCCCGACGCCGACGCGCCCGGCCCCGCCGCGTCCCCGTCTCGATGAGCGCGACTACGTCTTCGGCGACGTGGGCGCCAACGTCGAGGAGCCGTTGCACGCGCCGCGCCACGACTCGCACTGGGCACTCGAACGCATGACGCGCCACCGTCGCCGGCGCTGGCGCTCGCGCCAGTGGATGCGCCTGGGCGTCGTGGTGCTGGTGGTCGTCCTCGCGGCCGGCTACGCGCTCCAACGCGGCCACGGCGCCGGCCCCGCGTCGAGCACGACGACGACCTGGCCGGCCACGTTCGCCGCCGTCGCCCACGGCTCCCACGCGGCCAGTGTCGCGGCCCCGGGCTCGCGCTACGTCGTCACCGTGACCGCGCGCTCGTCGACCCAGGTCGTGATCAAGGGCGTGGCCGACAACTACTTCCACGGCCCCCTGGGCGCGGGACAGAGTACGACATCGACGGTCAACGAGCGCGTGGCGATCTTCGTCGACCCGGCCTCGGTGTCGATCACCCTCGGCGGATCGCGTGTGAGCCTGCCCGCGGGCGCGAGCGCGCCCTACGTCCTGACGATCACGCCGACGCCGTAATCTCGTCGAGGATGAAGGCCACGACCTCGGCCTCGTCGCGCCAGGCGTCGTAGCGTCCCGAGGGTCCCCCGTGGCCCGCGCCCATCTCGGTCTTGAGGTAGGCCACGTTCTCGGGGTTGGCGTCGCGCAGGGCGAGCACCCATTTCGTCGGCTCCCAGAAGCCGACCCGCGGGTCGTTGAGGCCCCCCGTCGCCAGCAGGTCGGGGTAGCGACGAGGCGTGCCGTCCGGGTTGGTCGCGCGCACGTTGTCATAGGGCGAGTAGCCCTTCATCAACCGGTAGATCGTGGCGCTGGCGGCCGGGTCGCCCCACTCCTCCCACTCGCCCACGGTCAGGGGCAGGCTCGCGTCGAGCATCGTGCTGAGCGCGTCGACGAAGGGCACCTCGGCGACCACGCAGCGAAACAGCTCGGGCGCCAGGTTCATCACCGCGCCCATCAGAAGTCCGCCGGCCGAGCCCCCGCGCGCCGCCAGGCGCGCGGGGACGGTGAAGCCGCGCTCTACGAGGTCGCGCGCGACGGTGACAAAGTCGCTGAAGGTGGTCGGCTTCTGGGCCAGCTTGCCCATCTCGTACCAGGAGCGACCCATCTCGCCGCCGCCGCGCACGTGGGCGATGGCGAAGATCACCCCGCGTTCGAGCAGGGACAGGCGCAGGGAGGAGAATCCCGGATCCATCGAGATCTCGTAGCTGCCGTAACCGTAGAGGAGTAGTGGCGCCGGACGGGGCGCGATCAGCTCGCCGTTCGTCGCGCGCGTCAGCACGCCCGCGCGGGCCACCACCGAGACCGGCACGCGCACGCCGTCGCTCGCCGTGACCCAGAGCCGACCGGTGACAAAGCGCGACGCGTCGTAGCCGCCACGGACCGTCTGCTGTTTGCGTACGTGCACGGTGCCGTCGGCGACGTCGACGTCGCCGACGAGGATCGGGGTCACGAGCGAGGTCATGACGACGCGCACCTGGCCGGCGTCGTAGGTCGCATTCTCGCCCAGTGCGACGGTCGACGGGTCGTTGTCGCCGTCGACGAGGTAGGAGCGCTCCAGCAGGTCCTCGCCGAAGGGGTCCTCGCCCTC
>JAJXXB010000030.1 GCA_021781315.1 Actinomycetes bacterium
TTGGGCTGGGCCAGGGGAAAGAGCGCCACCGCGAAGCGCAACAGGCCGTAGCTGCCGAGCTTGGCCAGCAGCGCCGAGAGCTCGATGGAGCCCGCGGTCGGCGCCTCGGCGTAGGAGAGCGGCGACCAGGTGTGCAACGGCCAGATCGGCGACTTGACGGCGAAGGCGATCGCGAAGGCGACGAAGAGCCACGTCGCGGTGCCCGAGGACATCGCCGTCGACGAGAGCGCCGAGTAGGCGAAGGTGAGGGCGCCGCCCGCCTGGTGCTGGTGGGCGAATCCCAGGTAGAGCACGCCCACGAAGAGGAACGCCGAGCCGGTGAAGGTGTAGACGAAGAACTTGAGGGCCGCGCGCGAGCGCTGGGCGCCGCCCCACTGGGAGATGATGAAGTAGGCCGGCACCAGGGTGAGCTCGAAGAAGATGAAGAACTCGAGCACGTCGTGGGCGAGGAAGCTGCCCATGGTGAAGGACGTCAGCAGCAGCAGCCACGCGACGAAGGCGCCCTCGCGACGCCGGTCGCGCGCGCCGAGCAGCGCCGCCCACACGACGAAGGCGGTCAGCACCACCATCAGCAGGCTGATGCCGTCCATCGCCACGTCGTAGGCCAGGCCGAAGGGCGCGGCCAGCACCCAGCGTCCGGCGAAGTCGAAGGTCGACGCGCCGGGCACGGCGCTGTTGTAGAGCAGCGCGACGGTGATCGCGAGGCCCATCTCGATCGTCGCGGTGGCGATCGCCACCCGATACGACCAGTTCTCGCGGGCGCGCACGAGGACCGCTCCGAGCGCGCCGAGCGCGGGCACCGCGATGAGGAGGCTCAACCACAGGGACGAATGCATGACTAGCCCACCCTCGCAACGAGATAGACGACGATGACGGCCAGTCCCAGCACGGTCGCCAGCGCGTAGTGGCGCACGAAGCCCGACTGGACCTTGCGCGCGCCCTCGGCGCTGCGGCGCACCGCCACCGCGAGCCCGGTCACCGCGCCGTCGATGACGCGCGGCTCGATCACGTCGCCGGCGAAGTCGCTGGCCGCCGCGAGCGGGCGCGCGATCACGGCGTCGTAGGCGTCGTCCCAGTGCCAGACGTGCTCGAAGAAGGACTTCTCGTAGCGCGGCGAGGAGACGCGATTGCGCCAGATGGAGAACGCCGCGAGCAGTCCGATCACCGCCGCGGCCACGTCCACCGCGGCGAGGCCCCACTGGGCGAGCGTGCTCTGAGAGGTCAGCGTCGGCACGTAGCCAAACGTCGGCGCGAGGAAGGCCGCGAGCGAACTGTGGTGCACCCACGGCAGGTCGAGCGCGCCGCCGAGGACGCTCAGGGCCGCCAGCACCACGAGGGGCAGCGTCATGACCCAGGGTGACTCGTGCGGGTCGGCCCCGTGGGTCACCTCGCGGAAGCGCTCGGTGCCCTGGAAGGTCAGCACGAAGAGCCGCGACATGTAGTACGCGGTCAGGATCGCCGTCAGCACCCCGAGGATCCACAGCGGCTTGGAGTAGCTAAAGACGTTGGTCAGCACGTCGCCCTTGGCCCAGAACCCGGCGAAGGGCGGAATGCCCGAGATCGCGAGCCAGCCCACGAGGAACGTCGGGAAGGTGAGGGGCAGGAACTTCGCCAGCGCGCCCATCTTGCGCAGGTCCTGCTCGCCGTGGAGCGAGTGGATGACCGATCCCGAGCCGAGGAAGAGCAGCGCCTTGAAGAAGGCGTGGCTCACCATGAGAAAGATGGCCGCCGAGTAGGCGCCGGCGCCGACCGCGAGGACCATGTAGCCGATCTGGGACACCGTGGAGAAGGCCAGCACCTTCTTGATGTCCTTCTGGCTGGTGGCGATCGTGGCCGCGACGAAGGCCGTCGCTCCGCCGATCACGGCGATCGTGGCGCGCCCGCTCCCCGACAGGGCGAGCACCGGCGACATGCGCACGAGCAGGTAGACGCCGGCCGTGACCATCGTCGCCGCGTGGATCAGGGCCGAGACCGGGGTCGGGCCCTCCATCGCGTCGGGCAGCCAGTTGAACAGCGGGATCTGCGCGCTCTTGCCCGTGGCCCCGAGCAGCAGGGCCAGCACCACCAGGGTGGCCACCGTCGAGTCGAGGTGCCCCGCCCCGGCGAAGACCGACAGGTAGGTCAGCGTGTGCAGGTGGCTAAAGAGCAGGAACATCGCCACCAGCAGCCCGACGTCGCCGACGCGGTTGTAGATGAAGGCCTTCTTGCCGGCGCTCGCCGCGCTGTCGCGGTCGAAGTAGTAGCTCACCAGCCAGTACGAGCAGACCCCCACGCCCTCCCAGCCGACGAAGGTCAGCACCAGGTTGTTGGCGAGCACCAGGGTGAGCATCGAGAAGACGAAGAGGTTCAGGTACAAGAAGAACTTGCGGTAGTCGCGCTCACCGTGCATGTAGCCCATCGAGTACAGGTGGATCAGGGCCGAGATCCCGGTCACGAAGAGGCTCATCGTGATCGACAGCGGATCGATCAAGAGGGCGGCCGGCACGTGCAGGGTGCCCACCGAGATCCAGGTGAAGAGGTTCACCGTCACCTCGCGCGACGAGCTCGACAGCAGCGTCACGAAGGCCGCGACCGAGAGCGCGAAGGAGAGCGCAACCGCGCCGGTGGCGACCGCGCCGACGGCGCGCTCGGACATGCGCGGACCGTTCACCAGCACGAAGAGGAAACCGGCGAGCGGCAGGAGGAGGATCAGCGTGGCGAGGTGTGCCATCTCAGCCCTTCATCTCGGAGAGTTCGTCGACCGAGGTCGTAGAGCGGCGCCGGAAGATCGCCACCACGATGCCCAGCCCCACCGTCACCTCGGCGGCCGCGACCACCATGACGAAGAAGACGGTCACCTGGCCGGCGACGTCGCTCATCGTGCGCGAGAATGTCACGAACGTGAGGTTGACGGCGTTGAGCATCAGCTCGAGGCACATGAACATGATCAGCGCGCTGCGCCTCGTCAGCAGGCCGTAGGCCCCCACGCCGAAGAGGACGGCGGCGAGCACCAGGTACCAGGCGGCGGGAACGTTCACGCGGACTCCTCGTCGAGCGAGTGCTCGCGGCGCGCGAGCACGATGGCGCCGACCACCGCGATGACGAGCAGCGCCGCGGTGGCCTCGAAGGCGTAGAGGTACGTCGTGAAGACCGCCGTGCCGAGCTGGCTGACGTTGCCCGAGCCGGTGGCGAGCGGGGCCCCCTTGGTCGAGACCGACATGGCGCCGGTGACCCAGTGGCTGCGCGCCATCAGCGCGACGAGACCGAGGACCACGATGCCCACACCGGTGGCCGCGAGGGGCCGCTGGCCCACCAGGGGCTCGACGCGCACGCCCTCGCGCCGGTCGACGCCGAGGAACATGATGACGAAGAGGAAGAGGACCACGATGGCCCCGGCGTAGACGATGATCTGGACCGCGGCGAGGAAGTCCGCGGACTGGGCCACGAAGGCCACGGCCACGCCGAAGAGGGTCATGATCAGACTCATGGCCGCGTGCACCGGGTTCTTCACCGTGATGACACCGATCGCGCCCACGACGATCAGGAGCGCCGAGGTGACGAAGACGGCCACGGCGCCGGCGGAGTAGGCGGTCGCGATCATGCGGCACCCTTCTTCCTGGCGCGCGGCGACTTGGCCTTGATCGTGTTCACGAGGCCGGCGAGGCCGCGCTTGTCGGCCGGCACGTCCTCGGGCTGGAGGTGGCGGTAGAAGGCGTCGCGGATCTGCTTGGAACCGGTGGCCGCGTTGGGCTCGCCGCTCTGGCCGGCCTCGGCCTCGCGCACGCCCACGCCCAGCTCGCCGCTCCACTGGACGACGCCCTCGTAGGAGGCGTCGCCCGCGGGCGAGGTCGCGCGCATCCAGCCGCCGGTCATGGCGCTATCACCCTCGCGCCAGTCCTCCCAGGGCAGGTGACGCGGCTCGCCGGCGTCGTCGACGACGAGCTCGGCCTTGGTGTAGATCGCGTCGGCGCGGTTGGTGAAGGAGAACTCGAAGAGCTTGGACTCGGTGATGGCCTGCGTCGGGCAGGCCTCCACGCACAGGTCGCAGTGGATGCAGCGCAGGTAGTTGATCTCGTAGACGTAGCCGTAGCGCTCCCCCGGGCTGACGGGGTTCTCGGGGTTGTCCGCGCCGCGCACGTAGATGCAGCCCACCGGGCACACCCCGGCGCAGAGCTCGCAGCCGATGCACTTCTCCATGCCGTCCTCGTAGCGGTTCAGCACGTGGCGCCCGTGCTGGCGCGGCTGCTTGGGGCGCTTGGCCGCGGGGTAGCTCGTCGTGACCGTCGGGCGGCCGATGTGGGCCAGGGTCAGACGGAAGCCGCCGAAGAAACTCATCGCACCCATCAGGCGTCTCCCTCGTCGGTGATCTCACGCAGCACCTCGGGCGGCAGGGGCCGCGCGCCGATCACGGGCAAGACGGCCTCGGCCCCGCGCTCGCGCGTGGTGCCGATCTCAAAGGCCCGGGTCAGCATCGTCCAGGCGAGCAGCACGACCGCGCCCATCGCGAATCCCCACGCCGGGGCGATCAGGAAGCCGGCCACCACGAGCAGCCAGCCCAGGCTCAGGGGGATCAGCTTCTTCCAGCCCAGGTCCATGAGCTGGTCGTAGCGAAAGCGCGGCAGCGCGGCGCGGAACCACACGTAGGAGAAGGCGAAGGCGACCGTCTTGACGAAGAACCACAGGATCGGAAAGACCCAGCGCAGGTGGGGCACGTTCGGAACCCACCCGGCGGGTCCGCCGAAGAAGAGGGTCACCATGATCGCCGACATCGTGATCGTGTTCATGAACTCGGCGAGGTAGAAGATCGCGAAGCGGAACGACGAGTACTCGGTGTGAAAGCCTCCGACGAGTTCGCTCTCCGCCTCCACGACGTCAAAGGGCGGCCGGTTGAGCTCGGCGGTGATCGAGATCAGGAAGATCACGAAGGGGATCACGCCCAGGCGCACCACGTTCCAGTGCCAGATGCCGTTCGCCTGGGCGGTGACGATGTCGTGGGTCGAGAGCGAACCGGTCACCAACACGACCATCACGACGGCCAGTCCCAGGGACGCCTCGTAGCTGATCATCTGGGCGCTGGCTCGCACCGAGGAGAGCAGCGGGTACTTCGAGCCCGACGACCAGCCGGCCAGCATCACGCCGTAGACCGAGATGCCCGACATCGCCAGCATCAAGAGGATGCCCATCGGCGGGTTGGCGACCTGGAGCAGAACCGGGTGCCCGGCGATGGTGAGGGTCCCGCCCACCGGCACGATCGCGAAGGTGATGAATCCCGGGATCAGGGCGAGGAACGGTGCGAGCTTGAAGACCAGCCGGTCGGCCTCGGCCGGGATCAGATCCTCCTTGAGCATCAGCTTCAAGCCGTCAGCCATCGTCTGGAGCAGACCGAAGGGCCCCCAGCGCTGGGGGCCGATGCGGCTCTGCATGTCCGAGATCGCCTTGCGCTCGAACCAGATCATCACGATCACCGCGTTCAACAAGAGCGCGAAGGCGACCACGACCTTGATCAGCACGATGAGCAGCACCGCGAGGGTCACGCCGTGGGCGTAGAGCGGATCGACCGTGGCGATCATCGCGACTCCAGTCGCACGAGGGTGAGCGTGTCGCCGCCCGCCAGGCGACTCAACAGGTTCTCGCCGTCACGGCGCGTGCCCACCGCGATCTCGGCGACACCGCGCGGCACCGCGTCGTCACTGGCGACGGGCAGCGCGACGCTCGCGTTCGCGCCCACCACGTTCACCACGTCGCCGGTCGCCACGCCGAGGCGGTCCAGATCCGCGTGGTGCGCGTAGAGGGTCGTCTCCTCGACGAGGCCGGCCAGCGCCGGCGAGCCCTGCATCGCGATGCCGTGGTCGTAGAGGCGACGGCTCGCGTAGAGACGCAGCGAGTAGGCGTCCACGTGGGGCAGCCGCGCGCCTCGCCCGGCCGACACCTGGTCCCAGGTGGTCGGCGAGGGCGGCGTCGCGCCGGGCGCGTCGAGGTTGAGCGTGTCACCGGCGTAGCTGCCCTGACCGACGGCGTCGGTCGAGCGCACGCCGGGGAAGGCCATGGGATCGAGCGCGCGACGCACGCTGCGCTCGCCCGAGAGGCTCCAGACGCCGTCGGAGAGATCGTCGTTGAGGACCGACAGCGCCGGGTAGCCCGTGGTCTCTTCGATCAGCTTCGCCGCGACCTCCACCGAGGTGACGTCGAGCGATGCGCCCAGCGCAACGGCCAGCTCGGCGGCGATGGCCACGTCATCCCAGGCCGAACCGGGCGCGGCGAGCTTGGGGGCGACCGCGCTGACACGGCCCTCGAGGTTGGTCACGGTGCCGCGGCGTTCGTGGTTGATCGCCGCGGGCAACACCACGTCGGCGTGCGCGAGCGTCGCGCCGCCGTGGCCGGTGACGACCACCACGTCGGCCTTGGCCAGGCCCGCGCTCGCGCGCTCGAGGTCGAACACGTTGCCCAACACGCAGCCCCCGAGGAGCAGGACCGCGTCCTGCTCACCGGCGGCCATCGCGTCGAGCTGGGAAAGGGTGTCACGCCCACTCGCGCCGACCGCGCGCCGCCCGGGGCGCAACCCGGGCGCGAGGCCCATGTCGAGTGCGCCGCGCACGTTGGCGCGCCGCAGCGCGGGCAGGAACTTGGCCTTGGGGAAGCGCTCGGCGAAGGTGCGCAGCGCGGTCTCGATGACCGTGGCGTCCTCGGCCAGGTTGGGTCGACCGGCCACGATGACGACGCCCTCGCCGTCGCCGAGCAGTGCGCGGGCGCTGGCGATCGCCTCCGCGCTCGCCGCGAGCTCGCCCGAGGGCGCGTCACCGGCGAGGGCGCTCGCGACCAGGTGGGCCTCACCGGGGCGAACCGGCAGGGCCACGCGCGCGACGCGGCGCAGCGCGCTGGTGCCGAAGGCGAACTCGATCAGCGCGCTGGATCGAAGAGCGGCCGCGCGCAGACGCAAGAACAAGACGGGCAATTCCTGGCGCAGGTCGCCGGTCATCGTGAGGATGACGCGCGCCGACGCCGCCTCGTCGATCGTCGCGCCGGGCAGGGCCTGGAGGAGCGCGGGGTCAAGGCCGTCGCCGTAGTTCGCGTCCACGTTCTCCGTGCCGAGGACCTCGCGCGCGAAGCGGCTCCAGGCGAAGGCGGACTCATTGGTGAGGGCGGCCCCGCCGATCACGCCCACGCGATCTCCGCGGGCCCCGCCGAGCAGGCCCGCGGCCGCGGCGAGGGCCTCGGACCAGCTGGTCGCCACGAGCTGGCCGTCCTTGCGCACGAGCGGGCTCGTGATGCGCGTCGCGGCCGAGAGCACGTCGGTCGACTCCTCGTTGCCGTCGACGCTGTCGAGGCTGAAGCGGCCCTTGTCGCAGAGCCAGCCGTGGTTGACCGGCTCGCTGTCGAGACCCAGGACGCGGGTCAGACGGTTGCCCGAGGACTGGACCGCGACGCGACACCCCACCGCGCACGTGGTGCACGTGCTCTCGACCTGCTCGAGATCCCAGGGGCGCGCGGTGAAGCGGTAGGGCTTGGCGGTCAGGGCCCCCACGGGGCAGATCTGGACCGTGTTGCCCGAGAAGACCGAGTCGAAGGGCTGGGTCGGTGACGCCGCGACCTCGATCAGGTCGCCGCGGCCGGCGAAGTCGATCTGGGCCTCGCCGGCGACCTCGGCGGCGAATCGCGTGCAGCGCGAGCACTGGATGCAGCGCTCGCGATCCAGCAGCACCAGCTCGCCGATGGCGATCGGCTTCTCGAAGTGGCGCTTCTCCTCGATGAAACGGGTCTCGCCCGAGCCGTGCGCCAGGGTCTGGTCCTGAAGGGGGCACTCGCCCCCCTTGTCGCAGACCGGGCAGTCGAGGGGGTGGTTGGCGAGCAGGAACTCGAGGACACCGTCTTGGGCCTTCTTCACCTTCTCGGAGTCGGTGACGACGGCCATGCCGTCGTTGACGC
>JAJXXB010000141.1 GCA_021781315.1 Actinomycetes bacterium
TCGCCGTCTTCGAGGAAGGCGCGCCGATTGGCCAGGCCGGTCACGTGATCGGTGCGGGCTTCGAGGAAGTTGTTGCGCCCGAGCTGGCGCATCTCGCTCTGGGTGAGGACCATGCGCGAGATCACCAGGGTGAGTGCCCCGAGGGCCATCCAACGAGTGGACTCCGAGGTGGGCCGGGTGACCGAGATCGCGAGGATCGCCACCGACAGCGCGCCGAAGATGACCGGGATCAGGTTGAGTCCGCGCGCCACGACGAACTGGTCGAGTGGGCGGGTCGGCCGGTCAATGGGCGGCCAGGCGGCGAGCGCGAGCAGGCTCAGCCCGAGTGGGGCGGCGAGGTCCACGAGAGCGTTCGTGGTCCAGGCGCTAAAGGATTGGGGATTGAGGGCGATGACGTCGCCGGCCGCGATGATGGCGAGGCCTACGAGCACCAGCGACGTGGTCAGGTCGGTGCGAAAGTGCTTCGGGACGAGTCCGGCGCCGAGCAGGACGAGCAGGACCATCACGAGGATCGGGTTGAACAGGTTGAACTCGGCCAGCAGGCTGCGCCCGCTGATCTCGATGCTCTGGCGAAAGGCGTACATGGAGGCGAGCGAGGCCAGGGCGAGGCCCGCGATGATCCCATCGAGGCGCACGCTGTTGGCGCGGGGACCGAAGGACTGCTGCATGATGATCGCGACGGCGACGGCGATCGCCAGGTACGACACCGCGTAGAGGGCGTCGCGCAGCGTCGGTGTGACCAGGTGGAGGAGGAAGGGGAAGTCGACGCGACGCACCTCGCTCGCGAGGTTGAAGGCCAGGACGCCGACCGCCATGGAGAGCCAGGCGCCGCGCATCGCGCTCTGACGTCGCACGCGCACGAGCAGCGGGACGACGGGTGCCCACGTGGCGAGGTGGCGGAGCCACTCGAGCGTGGGAGTGACGTCCGTCGAGTCGCGAGAACGGATGAGCAGGAACGCGTAGGCCGCGCAGAGAGTGAACGTGATGGCCTGGGCGACGAACTGCAGCTGATTGGCCCGAATGAGGCGCACGACGTGCCAGGTAGACGGCGCATCAGGGGTGGGCACGGGCGGCGCCTCGCGCGCGTGCGCACGCTGGTCGCGCCCTGTCGCGGTGGGCGTTCGCCCCCTGCTCATCGTGTCATCTGTCATGAATCGCTCGCGGTGTCCCAATTTCCCCAATGAGTTCACAGCAGAGGCGGATCGAACGCGACGCCGCCCCGGCCCCTCGCGAGCATCCGCAGATGGTCAATTGACCCGCAAAAGTGGTCGCGCGTGGAGTTCAGGACATCCTTGTGCGGGGCGCTCAACGCGTCATCAACCTTCACACAACACCTTGACAATCATGACGAGATGTGTCACGGACGTCCGCTGATGACGTGGGGGAGCGGCCCGCAAGGTGGCTGGTCGAAGGGGTGATTGACTCCTCGCGCGACTACGACGGGACGGATGATTGCGACAGCGGTGCCCGCGGGCCTCAGTCAATGACAGCGCGATGAAGTGGCGATATGTCTGACATGTGCCGGTGCGCGGACGAGGCCGTGAGGTCGGCCATTCATCCCTCGTAATCGCGATAGAGAAGACCGCGTTCGGCGAGTTTTGCGCGCATGTCGTACATGTCGAGCCCGAGTTCGCCGTCGGCCAGACGGGCGCGCTTGTCGGCCTCGTTCTCCTCTCGACGACGCGCCGCGGCGAGAACGCTCGCCGCGTCCTCGCGGGCGACGACGACGACGCCGTCGTCGTCGGCCACGATCACGTCGCCGGGGCGCACGTAAGCGCCCGCGCAGACGATGGGTGTCTGGACGTTGCCGGGCGTCTCCTTGATGGTTCCTTTGGCACTGATCGTCCGCGACCACATCGCAAAACCCATCGCGGTCAGTTCGGCGACGTCGCGCACGCCACCGTCGATGACGAGACCGCGCACGCCGCGCGCCATGTAACTGGTGCCGAGGAGCTCGCCGAAGTAGCCATCGCCGCAGGGGCTGGTGGGCGACACGACGAGAATGTCACCTGGTTGGGCCATCTCGACCGCGATGTGGATCGACCAGTTGTCTCCCGGGGGCACTTCGCAGGTGAGCGCCGTTCCGGCGACGCGAACGGGTCGCAGCGTCGGGCGTAGGTACGAGGCGAAGAGGCCGCGCTGGCCCTGGGCCTCGTGGATCGTCGCCACCCCGATCTCTCCGAGTGCGTCAACGAGCGCCAGGTCGGTACGTGGTGTGTTGCGCATGACGACGGCCATCGTGGTTCCCCCGCAGATCAATGGTGGACAGAGCCCCGAATCTAGCGGCGCCGACGCGCCACAATCGAGTGTTGGCGGCCCCTCTACGGGCGCAGTGACGTCGGTGCGTGCGTGAACCCGACGCGCGCGCGGGCCACGGCCGTCGGTCAATTGACGTGAGACCGGTAGGATTGTCCGGTGCCGTCCCCCGACTCTTCGCCCCGCCGTGCCCGTCCCAGTGGCGAGTCAGGTCGAGCGGGGAGTGGCCGTCCCGCACCCGGCCCACGATCCAAGTCGTCGGCCGCCCCGAGGGCCTCGAATCCGTCTCGTTCGGGTGGGGCGCGCCGTACCCCCGCGGGAGGAGCCCCGCGCGAACGCGACGGCGAATCGGGGGAGCGTCGGACTGGAGAGGGGCGACCATCGTCGTCGCGCACGCCGGTGAATCGCTCGCCGCGTCCGGCGAAACGCCGCGATGAGGATTCTCGTGAGACCGTGGAGCGGCCCTACGGGGAGCGTTCCTACGGTGAACGACCCTACGGCGGACGCCCCGGCCCTCGATCGGCTCGACCGACACGTGACGGCGGTCGTTCCGCCGGCGCGCAGGACCAGCGCGGTGGCCCCCGGCGCGATGACGCCTACGGCTCGCGCGACGCTGACTCCCGCCGCGGCCGACCTGACGCTCGTGGTGCGCGTCCCAGCTCACGCGGTGCGCGTCCCGACGCCCGTGGCTCGCGACCCGACTCGCGCGGTGCGCGTGCCGACTCGCGCGGTGCGCGTGCCGATTCGCGCGGTGCGCGACCCGATTCACGCGGCGCACGTGCGGACTCTCGCGGTGCGCGTCCCGACTCTCGCGGTGCGCGACCTGACTCTCGCGGTGCGCGACCCGACTCTCGCGGCGCACGGCCCACCGCCCGCACGACTCGTCCCGACGGCCGTGGGGGAAGGCCGGAAGGTCGCGGCACGCGTCCCCAGCGGTCCTACGTGGCCCGTGAGGTGTCGCCCGAAGAGTTAGAGCGCCGTCGCGCCACCGAGCACGGGCGTGGCAAGGGCTGGGGCGGCGTTGCGCGTAAGGGCGCCATGCACTTGACCAGCACGGGACGCGAACTGTCCGATAACGCCGGAGTACGCGCGAAGCCGACTGCGCCGGCGCCGATCGAGGCCTGGGTGGAGGAGGGGCGTCCCACGACGATCGCCCCGCGCGCGACGAAGGTGGCGGCCAAGGCGCCCTACGCGCTGCCCGGCGACGTCGCGGCCGAGATCCGGCGCGCGTTCGTCGGCACGGCCTACATGCGCGAGAAGATGGTCTTCACTCTGACCCGCGCCGCCGAAGCCTACGATCGCCACCGCTACGAAGAGGCCCTGCGACTTGGTCGAATCGTCGCCGACGCGGTGCCCGGCGTGGGCCCGGTGCGCGAGTTGACGGGCCTCGCTGCCTATCGCGCCGAGCGCTGGAGCATGGCAAAGATTCATCTGCGCGCCCACTTTGCGCTCACCGCCGATCCCGAGCACCTGCCGCTCGTCATGGATTGCGAGCGCGCGAACCACCACTATCGCGCCGTGGAGAAGACCTTCGGCGAACTCGAAGCCTCTGAACCGGTGGCCGAGGTTCTGACCGAGGGGCGCATCGTCATGGGCGCAACCCTGGCGGACCAGGGAAAGTTCGCCGAGGCGATCGACTTGCTCACGCGCGCCGGGGGAACCAAGCTATTGCGCAACCCGTCCTATCGGCACGTGCGCCTGTGGTACGCGCTAGCCGACGTGTTCGACCGCGCCGGTGACGTGGGCGCGGCTCGAGAGCTCTTCGCTCGCGTGGTGCTGGCCGAACCCGAGGCCTACGACGCCGCCGCTCGCCTGGCCGAACTGGGACCGACGGGCGCGCCGAAGAATCGCCGCCGGCGCACGACGCCTGTGTCGAAGAAGAAGCTGGACTTCTAGGACGTCATGCCGCCGAGGCCCACCAGGGCCCGAGCGTGTTCGATCTCTCCCATGTGACGCAAGGCGTGCTGGTAGATCCACGACTCGATGGCGTCCGAACGCGTGATGCCGGCGGTGCCGCCGACGCGAGCGCTGAACGTACTGGCCAGCGACGGCGGATACGGGTGGGCGACGACGACGTCGGTGAACGTCGCGGGGTCCACGGCGTCGACGAAGGACTCGGTGGAAGAAAAGACCGTCCGTTGGAACTCGCAGAACGCGTCGTAGTCGCCGATGCGCTGGGCCATCATCTCCTCGACGCTGCGGGCCTTGCCGTCGTCGGCAATCGCGAGTGCCAGGCGCGACGTCCAGGGTTCGGCCCACAGTGGTGGCCCACCGCC
This sequence comes from Actinomycetes bacterium, assembly GCA_021781315.1. The sequence continues at coordinate 4,533 of JAJXXB010000141.1, forward strand.
GAGGACGGCCCGACTGAAGTCCTCGATAAGGACCTGGTGGACAAGTGAGAAGGCGATCGGCAGGACACCCTCGACCACGACAGCGTTGACCTGCTCGGCGGTCATCGAGGCGGTCGCGTCGTAATAGAGCGAGTGAACGGCGCGCAGGCGTCGCGAGAGCGAGTGTCGGTATCGGTCGTCCATCGAGCAAGTTTGCTGTCTGGACGCGCCCGGCGCCAGCCCAAGGGGTCCTGAAGAGGTCTTGTAGGCTGCGGACATGGACATTGCCGCACTCTTGGGCGACGAGGCGTCGTCGCTACTCGACCACCAGGCCACCGCGTTTCCCAAGGAACTCCTGACCCTGCCGGGGCCGAACTACCTGTCGGACGTCTTCAGTCTGAGCGACCGGACGCCGACGGTCCTTCGCAACCTGGGCACCCTCTTCGGCCACGGCCGCCTGGGCGGGACCGGCTACTTGTCCATCCTGCCGGTCGACCAGGGGATCGAACATTCGGCGGCGGCGAGCTTCGCCCCCAATCCCAGCTACTTCGACCCGGCGAAGATCTGCGATCTGGGCATCGAGGCGGGTTGCAACGCGGTCGCCTCGACGCTGGGCACCCTCGGAGCGGTGTCGCGACGCTACGTGCACCGCATCCCCTTTATCGTCAAGATCAACCACAACGACTTCCTGCACTATCCCAACACCTACGACCAGGTCCTCTTCGCCTCGGTTCGCCAAGCCGCCGACCTCGGCGCGGTGGGCGTGGGCGCGACGATCTACTTCGGCTCGTCCGAGTCGGACCGCCAGCTCCACGAGGTCTCCGAGGCCTTCGCCGAGGCGCATCGCCTCGGCATGTTCACGGTGCTGTGGACCTACCTGCGCAATCCGGCGTTCAAGACGGCGGACGCCGACTACCACGTCGCGGCCGACCTGACGGGCCAGGCGAACCACCTGGGCGTGACGATCGAGGCCGACATCATCAAGCAGAAGCAGCCCGAGAACAACGGTGGCTACACCGCGCTGAACTTCGGCAAGACGAACAAGCGCGTCTACGACGAGCTGACGACGAACAACCCGATCGACCTCACCCGTTGGCAGGTCGCGAACTGCTACGCGGGCCGCATCGGCCTGATCAACTCCGGCGGTGAGGCCAAGGGCGACAACGATCTGGCGAGCGCGGTGCGCACGGCAGTCATCAACAAGCGCGCGGGCGGCACCGGGCTCATCCTCGGGCGCAAGGCCTTCCAGCGGCCGATCGACGAGGGCGCGGCGTTGGTCAACGCGGTCCAGGACGTCTTCCTCGACCCCTCGATCACTATCGCCTAACCGTGGCCTCGGACCGTGGCTGGTGGACGTGGGCCAACCTCGTCACCGCCATTCGCCTGGCGCTGATCCCGGTCTTTCTCTGGCTGCTCTTCGCCACGGGCCATCGCGCCCTCGCCGCCTGGCTGCTCGGCGCCCTGGGGGCGACCGATTGGGTCGACGGTTACCTCGCGCGGCGCCTCGACCAGGTGTCGGCGGTGGGCAAGGTGATCGATCCGGTCGCGGATCGCATCCTCGTGATGACGGGTCTGCTCGGTGTCGCCGCCGCCGGTGGTGTGCCGTGGTGGTTTGCCCTGATCACGCTGGCGAGGGAGCTCATCGTGTCGTTGATGACGATCCTGCTCGCGGCCCTCGGTGCCGCGCGCATCGACGTCCTCTGGTGGGGCAAGGTCTCGACCTTCGTCCTCATGACCACCTTCCCCCTCTTTCTCCTCACCAGCAACGACCATCACGCGCCCCTCGCCACCTGGCAGCACGTCGGGCGCGACCTCTGCTGGGTACTGGGGGTGGCGGGGCTCGCCCTGTCGTGGGTCGTGCTCGCGAGTTACGTGCGCCCCGCGCTCACCGCGCTGCGTCAGGGGCGCGCGGCTCGGCGGATCTTGTAGATTTCGCCTATGCAGATTCCCGCCGATCTTCGTTACTCCTCCGACCACGAGTGGGCCCGCGCCGACGGCGACGTCGTGCGAATCGGGATCACGGACTACGCCCAGGACGCCCTGGGCGACGTCGTGTACGTGGCCCTGCCGAGCGTGGGCACGACCTTCGAGGCCGGAGCGGCGCTGGGCGAAGTGGAGTCGACGAAGTCGGTGTCAGAGATCTACGCTCCCGTCTCGGGCGTGGTGAGCGCGGTCAACGACACCCTGTCGAATTCTCCGGAGTTGATCAACACCGAGCCTTACGGCGGCGGCTGGATCTGCGAGATCACCGTCTCCTCGCGCGACGCCTACGACGCCTTGCTCGACGCGGACGGCTACCGGAGCCTCACCTCCTGACCCAGACGGCGGGGGCAAATCTTCACTAGGGTTGCCTCCGTGAACTGTCGTCGGTGCGGGGAAATTCTGAACGCGAACGCCAACTTTTGTTGGAAGTGCGGTGCTCCCCAGCACGAGGCCACGTCACCCGAGACCGTCGCGGTTCCCGTGGTGGGAGCCTTCGAGTCCACCCACACTGACACGCTCAGCGGCCCGCGGGGACACGTGGACGAATTGGTCATCGTCTCGGGCCAGAGCGCGGGCACGCGGTTCGCGCTGACCAATGAGACGACCTCCGTCGGGCGACACGAGAACAGCGACTTGCTCCTCGATGACGTCTCGGTGTCGCGTCACCACGCGATCTTCACGCGAACCGCCAGTGGACGAATCACGTTGCGTGATCTAAATTCGCTCAACGGCACGTACGTGAACGGGGCGCGGGTCGAGGAGACGGCGCTGCATTCGGCCGATGAGGTGCAGATCGGGAAGTTCAAGTTGGTCTTTTGGGAGGCGACGCTATGAGTGTCACGGGGACGAAGATGCGCATCGGCGAAGTGCATACGCTGCTGCGAGCTGACTACCCGGACATCGAGTTGTCGAAGATCCGCTACTACGAGGACAAGGGGCTCGTCCAGCCCGAGCGCAGCCGCAAGGGTTACCGCCTCTACTCCGAACGCGACGTGGCGTGCCTGCGTGAAGCGATTCGACTGGCCCAGGAGGAGTTCGTTCCCCTGCGCGTCGTGCGCCTGCGTCTGATCGAGCAGGGCCTCCTCGACGACACGCCCGTCACGTCGACGCGCGAAGCGGCCCGGTCGGTCTCGACCTCGCGCGTGGTGGCGGTGCCACCTCCGCCCAAGCCGCGCCTCACCGTGATGACCCGACCGGCGGAGACGGCCGTCGACGAGACGACGGAGAACTACTCGAGCGGCGACTTCTTGGCCGCGACCGGGCTCGACGCGAGCGACGTGAACCAGCTGGTCGCCCTCGGACTGCTGTTGCCCATCGCCGAGGATGGCTCCACCCAGTTCTCGAGCCTCGACGTGCGTGTGGCCCTCGCGGCGGCTCCTCTCATCAACCGGGGGGCGGACCT
>JAJXXB010000206.1 GCA_021781315.1 Actinomycetes bacterium
CGCGCAGGGCGCCGGCGAGCCCGCGAAAGACGAGGCCGCGAAAGAACATCTCCTCCATGAAGGGCGCGCCGAGCAAGGTCATCAGCGCGATGAGAGCGGCGCTGGCCCCCGACGCGCCGCCAAAGAGATGGGTCACCGGCTGGTTGAGGTGCGACACGTGCCAGGGACGATACGCCAAGTCGACACCGAACTGCAGGGCGACGCCCAGGACCACGTAGACGACGTCACCGGGTCGAAAACGCCACTGACCAGCCAGGGGCTCGAGATGACCGCGGGTGCGCGCTAGGTAGATCGCCCCGGCGAACCCGATCCACAGCCCCACCAGGCTGCCCGCGACGAACCACCACGGCGGGGCACTCGCGTGCGCCAGCGCCGAGAGTCCCCCCGGGTAGTGATAGAGCCCGGCGAGCAGTCCGACGAGCACCGTGCCCAAGATCTCACCCGCAACGAAGCCCGTCACCATGGCGCCGAGCACGACCCCCCAGCGCACGGGCGGTACCGGGGCGCGCGAGGTCATTCCCTCACGCTAACAAGCGAGGTTCGACCCGCGAGTAACAATGTGACGCCGCGCCCCTAGATTGGTGGAGTGAGTGCTCTGCCCCCCGAAAAGCCCGGCCTGAAGAAGTACATGCCGGGGGCCAATCGACCGCTGGCGCCCGAGTCGCGACGCCGGTTCATCACGATCGCGATCGTGGCCTTCTTCCTGGGCATCTTCTTCATCCCGTCGCTCTTCCAGAGCAAGACGGTCAAGACGATCCCCTACTCCCAGCTGATTCACGACGCGCGCACCCAGCAGGTCGTCTCGGCCAGCATCAACAACGCCACCGGCGTCATCACCGGCCAGCTGACCAACGGGACGAACTACACGTCCAACGGGCCTGTGCCGACCCTGACCGACGAAGTCAACACGTTGCGCACCAACAACGTCACCGTCACCTTCGCCAACCCGTCGAGTTTCGCGTCAACCTTCCTGCCCTATCTCATCTGGATCCTGATCTTCGTCGGCTTCATGTTCTTCGCCGGTCGCCAGGCCCGCGGCCAGATGAACGGCATGATGTCGGTGGGCCGCTCCAAGGCCAAGCAGTTCGACCAGGACCGACCCAAGACGACGTTCGCGGACGTCGCGGGCTACCTCGGGGTTAAGCAGGAGATCAGCGAGGTCGTGGACTTCCTGAAGAATCCCCTGACCTACAAGCAGATCGGCGCCATGATCCCCAAGGGGATACTCCTCGTGGGTCCGCCGGGAACCGGTAAGACGATGCTCGCGCGCGCGGTCGCCGGCGAGGCCGGCGTGCCCTTCTTCTCGGTCTCGGGATCTGACTTCATGGAGATGTTCGTGGGCGTCGGCGCCAGCCGGGTCCGCGACCTCTTCGCCACCGCGCGCAAGCAGTCGCCGGCCATCGTCTTCATCGACGAGATCGACTCGATCGGCCGCAAGCGTGGCGCGGGCCTGGGCGGCGGCCACGATGAGCGCGAGCAGACGCTCAACCAGATGCTCAACGAGATGGACGGCTTCGACCCCACCGAGGGCGTCGTCGTCATCGCCGCGACCAACCGCCCCGACGTGCTGGACCCGGCGCTGCTGCGCCCGGGGCGCTTCGACCGCCAGATCGTCGTACCCCTGCCCGACCTGGACGAGCGCCTGCCGATCCTCGCGGTGCACGCCAAGGACAAACCCCTCGACCCCAGCGTGAGCCTGGAGATGGTCGCGCGCGGCACGCCCGGCATGAGCGGCGCCGACCTCGCGAACCTGGTCAACGAGGCGGCCCTGCACGCGGTGCGCCGCCACTCGGTGACGATCTCGATGGAGGACTTCGAGATGGCCCGCGACCGCGTGATGATGGGACAGCTGCGCGACTCGATGGTCCTCACCGAGGACGAGCGCGAGCGCATCGCGTTCCACGAGTCGGGCCACGCGCTGCTCGCCTACGTGCTCGACAAGACCGATCCCCTGCACAAGATCACGATCATCCCGCGCGGTATGGCCCTCGGCGTCACCATGACCCTGCCCGAGGAGGACCGCCACATCATGTCGCGCCAGCACCTCGAGGACTCGCTCTGCATGCGCATGGGCGGGCGCGTCGCCGAGCTGCTCGTCTACGGCGACCTCTCCACCGGCGCGGCCGACGACCTGCAGCGCAACACCGACCTGGCGCGTCGCATGGTGCGCGAGTGGGGCATGTCCAAGGAGATCGGGCCAATGGCCTGGGGTTCGAACAACCAGGTCTTCCTGGGCGAGGACCTCATGCACACGCGCGACTACTCGGACCACACCTCCCAGATGATCGACGACGAGGTCGAACGCATCCTGCGCGAGCAGGAGGCCCGGGCCATCGAGGTCCTGACGCTGCACCGCCGGGGCCTCGAGGCCCTCACCCGGGCGCTGCTCGAGCGCGAGACGATCGACGGCGAAGAGGCGGCCCAGCTCATCGACGAGGCCCACGGCGAGCCGGTCCACACCCGGGCCAACAAGACGGTGAGCAGCCTGACGTCAAAGGCCCCGCGCGTCGAGCCCGAAGTGCTCGCCCCCGCGCCGACCTGGCAGCCGCCGACCCTACCCGCCGTCTAGCGCCGAGGTCACGATCGGCCCCACCCGCGAGAGGGGCAGAATCGTCGTCATCGCCACCGGGCGATCGCTCGTGACGAGCAGGGTCAGTCCCTGCAACTTGACCAGGCCCGCCAGCAGCGCGCGCACGTCACTCGACGCCCCGGCGGCGAGGGTCGCGCTGAACGTGGCCGAGGTGGCGAGGTTGGTCGCGTGGATGCTCACCGACTCCTTACCCGTGTTGGTCAGGACCGCGCGTGAGAAGCCCCGGCCGCTGAAGTCCGACACCAGCCAGGTGCGAGCGAGCGGACCGGGCGCCGAGAGGGCGAGGTCCGTCGCGCCCACGGCGAGGGCCGCGGCCACCGGCTCGCTCGACGTGAGCGTCAACGCGGCGAATCCCGCGGCCGGGATGGCCGAGTTCGGCGTGATGATCACCACCGCGCTCGCGTAGGCCGGGACCTCGACGGTCTCGGGTGCGATCTGATAGGTCCCCAAGGCGACGGCGACCGTCACCGACGCCGGCACGTCGTTGGGATTGGCGACGCGCACCTGGGCCCGGGTGTTCGCCGCCGTCGTGACCAGCGGGAACCCAGCGGACGTCGCCAGGGCCTCCTGGCCCACGTTGAACGAGGCCGTGCTGGCCGACGTCTGCACACCGACGGCCACCACCGCGCCGCGTAAGACGTTCACGTGCACGCCCACGTTGGCCGTGTCGACGATCTGCGAACCCAGGTTCACCGCGACCTCCGCGTGCGGACCGACCGCCAGGCCCTGGAACGGCGCGGGCGCCGAGAAGCCGTTGGCGGTGACCGTGGTGACGTTCACCACCGCCGGCGTCGCCGAGGGGTTGAACAGGCTGACGACGGCGCTCGATCCCACGAGGGTGTCAAAGCCCGCCGCGTACCAGTCGGTGACGCCCCCGGCGCTGCACGGCGCGACGGCCGTGTTGTCGGCCGCCACCTCCGCGCCGACCACGCCGCCTCCGCTCACGACCGCGCTGACCCCGAAGAGGGTTCCCGTGACCCAGGCGAGCGGCGAGACGCTGGTCGAGGCGTGCGCGGCCAGGGCCACGTTGCGCGTGGCGTGGGCCCCGGTGTTGGAGACGACCTCGACCGCGAGGACCCGCGACGCGCCCGTGAGATTCGTGAAGGTCACTCGCCCGCTGGTGGTCCCCGCGCCCAGGCCGGTGCAGTAGAGCGCGGTCGACTCGACGTTGGCGGTGAAGTTGACCGTGGGCTCCGTCACGGCGTTGGTCGCGTGCAGCGACGTCGCCGCGGCGCCCGTGGCGATCACCCCGAGCGCGAGGACGACCCCGGCGACGCGCGACCTAGGCATCGTCGCGCCTCGCGTGACGGGCGATGGCTCGTCGTTGGTTGCGGATGCGAAACAGCCACTCGAGGCGCTGGAGCCAGCCGAAGCCCAGCCACACGACAGCCCACAGGCTGAGGGTGAAGCCGGCCAGGATCCCGTTGTAGGGGAAGCGCCGCACGACCAGGTGGCCGGTGGCCGGCCCCGTTCCCGACAAGTTGAACGTGGGGGCCCAGCCGGCCACGCCGCGCGTGACGTGGCGACCGGGGACCTCGAGTGAGAAGGCGCTCGCCGGACTCAGCGCGGCCACCACCGGCGTCGCGTTGAGCGCGAGGGGCCCGAAGACGGCGCCGGGCAATGCGACCGGCGCCCCGGGACTCGACGAGCCCGACGCCGCACCCTGAGAGACGATCCCGTGGAAGGCGGCGTCGGCGTAGACCGAGGCCGATCGGGTCGCGAGCTCGAGCGACAGGTCGCTCTGACGCGCCAGCGCCGCAGCGAGTTGCGCGGGTGCGTCGTGCTCGGGCGCGGACTGCACGCCGGTGATCTCGGGCGCCGCGCTGTTTAAGACCACGATCGACGAGATCCCGGCGCTGGCGAGCAGCCCGCCCAGACGCACCGTGCGCCCGGAGAGCGCTTCATCGAGCGCCACCGCGATCACCGAGGTGGGACCGGTGCCCGGAGCGGCGAAGAGCGTGGCCCCTCCGGGCAGCCCGCTCTGCGACGTCGCCGCCGCCAGGCCGGGCTCGACGCTGAAGCCCGCGAGGGGCAGCACCGACGGATCGCCCAGCCACAGCACGCGATAGTTGTCCACCCCCGGGGGCGCGAGCGCGCCCAACGACTCGCTCACGCTGGTCGTGGGCAGGTCGAAGCGCCCGCTGGCCGTGTTGAACACGAGCGGCACGATCGAGACCACCACGAGGGCGATCATCACCCCGGCACCGATCTGGCGCCAGCCAAAGGAGACGTGTCGAAGATCGAGCTCGATGGCGGCCACCCCGAGACCGATGAGGCCCGCGAGCATCACGCCGTAGAGGGCGAGCAGGACGTCGACGTCGGGGGTGAAGGGCCCCATCCAGTGGCGAAGGCTCAAGGTGGCGAGAACCAGCGAGAGCGCGGCGATGGCCGCGAAGCGCGCCGCGATGGGCCGTCGCTCGCCACGCGCCAGCGCCAGGCCGATCAGGGCCGCCGCCGGGGCGAGCCATCCCCACCACGACGTCCCGAAGTAGCCGTCGGCGCCTCGCACCAGCTGGAGGAAGGTGGGACCGGACCACGCCCCCCTCGCCAAGCCGAAGACCTCGAGCGCGCGGCGTCCCGCGAGGATGGTGTCGATCGCCAGGGGCGCCAGGAAGATCGCGACGCTCACCATCACCGACGCGACCAGTCGAACGGGACGCGCCTCATCGTTTCGTCCCACCAGCGACGCGCCCACCACGATCACGACCACCGCGACGAGGGTCGCCGGCGCCAGCGAGGTCATCGCGGCCACCAAGATGACCAGGATCATGCGCTGGCCGGCCTCGCTGGCGCGCCAGCCCGCGACACCAAAGGCGACCGACGCCCCCGGGGCCTGGCGGAATCCCGCCACGCCGAGCAGGTCGAAGAGGCGCCGCACCACGAAGGGCAGCCCGGCCACCACCACCAGGACGTCGATGCGCCCCTGGTTGATCATGTTGAGCCCGAGTGCGCCGCCGAAGTAGGTCACCACCGCGACCACGCGCGCGCGATTCGAGACGCGACCCTTGAGAAGGCGCGCGACGCCCAGCGCGCCCAGCGGCACCGCCGCGATCAGCGCGAATCGCGGCAGGATGCCCATGCGGCCGAACACGAAGGTTCCCGCGAAGCCGAGCACCGCGTAGCCGGGCATGCCCGGCGCCGACGTGCCCGTGCCGGTGCTCGACCACGACGCGAAGAAGTGCCGCCAGGTCGTCCACCAGGAGTCGAGTGGCGTGAGGCGCCCGAGCAACGGCAGATGCATCGCCACCAGGTTGCGCGAACCCAGCGCCCAGAGCGCGACCACCGCGATCAGGACGGCCGCCTGGGAGCGAAACGAGGTGAGCAGTCGCGACGGGTGCCGCGCCAGGGCCAGCTCCTCGCTCTCGGCGATCTCGTCGAACTCCTCGCTCTCGGCGAAGGCGGCCGCGAAGCCGACGCCGGCCTCCGGACCCTCGTCGGGGGCGATCTCCTCGGGGGGCAAGATGCCGCGAGCGCGGTCGAGACCCTCCCTCACCAGGGTCACGACGAACTTCTTGAGTCGCGTCGCGCCCCCAATCTGCAGACGGTGCAGGTCGGCGTCGGAGAGGACGCGCGTGCGTTGGCGCTCGCGGCGCCGCTCGCGGATCCGCTCGCGGTTATGAAAGAGCCACCGCCACGAACCCACGATGGCCCCCGCGCGGTCGGTGTCGCGACCCAGCAGCGCCACCACAAACTCGACCACCTCCATCGCGGCCAGCGTGAGCAGCGTGCGCGTCGTGTAGCGCTTGCCCCAGCCGGTGGCGACGACGAGTAGCTGGTGGCGGCGCTGGAGGTCCTTGCGACTCGAGCGGCGCACGCCCTTGGCCGTGATCGGGCGCTCACCGCGGGCGATGGACTCGCGGTGAGCGACCCGGGCCGCCGGTGCCACCACGATGCGCGCGCCCGCCACCTGGGCGCGCCAGCACAGGTCGAGGTCCTCGCCGAGGGCGAGGATGAGGGGATCGAAGCCGCGCAGCGTGGCGAAGAGGTCGCCGCGCACCAGGGTCACGCCACCCGGTGCGACGAAGACGTCGCGCTCGAGATCCTGTTGGCCGTGGTCGATCTCGCCGACCTCCACGCGCTCTTGGACCACCCCGAATCGATCGCTGTTTTGACCCACGTGCAGCAGGATCATCGGATCCTCGTAGTCGACGACCTTAGGGGTCACGATGCCGGCGTTGGTGCGATAGGCCGACGCCACCATCTGGGTCACCGCGTCGGGATCAAGGCGCACGTCGTCGTGGCAAAAGAGCAGGAACGTCGCCCCCTCGACCATGATCGCGGCCTCGTTGCAGGCGGCCGCGAAACCCCGGTTCTCCTCGAGCTGACGCACGAAGGCCTGGGGGGCGAGCGCCGCGACGCGGGCGGCAACGTTCTCGTGCTCGCCGTTGGCCACGACGAGCAGGCTGAGTTCGGGATAGTCCTGGGCCGCCAGCGAAGCCACCGTGGCCTCCAGGCCCGGCCCGGGGCCGGTCGTGACAACGACGGCGACGACGGCCGGGGCGCGGGACTCCATCAGACTCTCCAGGCTACTGTGCCCGACCGCGGGCTCTGGGCCCGTGGGGGGCCGTCACGCGAGGGTTCCCGTGCGCCAGCGCTCGTCAACATCCCTGATCACATCGTCTAACGACTGGCTGAGGGTGATCACCGGCTCCCACCCGGTGGCCTCGTGGATCTTCGCGAAGCTGCCGCGCAGGACCGGCACTTCGACGGGGCGCAACAGCGCCGGATCGACCTCGAAGGCCACGTCCAGATCGAGGCGCCGTGCGAGCAGGGTGGCCACCGCCGCGAGTTCGACGTCGTGCCCACTGGCGACGTGGTAGATCTCGCCGGAACGACCGAACTCGCTCACCAGACGATAGGCGCGCACGACGTCGCGCACGTCGGTGTAGTCGCGCCGCGCCCGCAGGTCGCCCACCGCGATGGCCGAGAGTCCCCGCTCGCGCGCCTCGAGGAGCCGCACGGTGAGAGCCGGCACCGCGAAGCGCGTCGACTGGCCCGGTCCCAGGTGCGGAAAGGGCCGCACGATGAGAACGCGCTGGCCCTCGCGGGCGGCGCGACGCGCGAAACCCTCGGCCTCGAGCTTGGACTGGGCGTAGGGGCTCGCGGGCGACGGCGGGTGGGTCTCGGTGAGTGGGAGATCTCCCTCGCCCACCACGCCGTAGACGTCGGCCGAGCTGACGACGACGACGGCGCATCCCTCGATCTCGCGCGCCGCGGCGAGGACGT
>JAJXXB010000172.1 GCA_021781315.1 Actinomycetes bacterium
AGCGGCGAGTAGCCGAGCTCGTTCTGCAGGTAGTAGGCGAGCAGCAGCGAGACGCCAAAGAAGCCCATCATCGTGATGAAGAGCGCCACCATCGAGCCCCCGCGGGTGCGCGCGAAGAGCACCGGCAGCTCGAGGAGGGGATGGTCGCTGCGCTGTTGCCACTTGAGAAAGGCGACGAGCAGCACGACGCCGGCGACCAGACTGCCGATCGTGACCGTGCTCGCCCAGGTCGCGGTGACCGCGTGGGCGAGGCCGAAGACGATGGCGAACAGTCCCGCGCTCGCGAGCACCGCGCCGGTCACGTCCAGGCTCGTCGGCTTGGTGCGCGGCCGGTTCTCGATGAGCACTAGCACCCCCACGAGCGCCACGGCGGCAAACACGACGTTGATGAGCAGGCACCAGCGCCACGACGCCCACTGGGTCAGCGCGCCGCCGAGGATGAGCCCGATCGCCGCCCCCGAGCCGGCGAGCGCGCCGTAGATGGTGAAGGCCCGAGCCCGCTCGTCGCGGTCGGTGAAGGTTGTCGTGAGTGCCGCGAGCGCGGCCGGAGCGAGGATGGCGCTAAAGACCCCCTGGACGGCGCGGGCGGCGACCAGCTCGGTGAAGTTCGATGCGAACCCGCCCACCGCGCTCGCCGCGGCGAAGCCGACCAGGCCGACGACCAGCGCGACCCGTCGGCCCCAGAGGTCGCCGAGGCGTCCACCGAGCAAGAGCAGGGATCCGAAGGCGAGGGCGTAGGCCGTGACGGCCCACTGGCGGTCGCCCGCGCTGAAGTGCAGGGCCACCTGGGCGCGCGGCAGGGCGATGTTGATCACGGTCGCGTCCAGGGCCACCATCAACTGCGTGAGCCCGAGCACGACCAGGACCATCCACCGCCGGCGCGGCGATGGCGTGGAGCGATCCGATTGCACGACTAGGAAGCCTACGACGCCGCGATCCGTTCGAGTCGGTGTGCCACGACGGCGCACCGACTCACGACGCGCGTGACTTCAACGCCTCGATCAGGGACGGCAGCACCGTGTTGACGTCACCGACGATTCCGAGGTCGGCGATCTGGAAGATCGGCGCGTCGGGGTCCTTGTTGATCGCCACGATGTTCTTAGAACCCTTCATCCCGACCATGTGCTGGGTCGCCCCCGAGATCCCGCAGGCGATGTAGACGGTCGGCTTGACGGTCTTACCAGTCTGTCCGACCTGGTGGGAGTAGGGCACCCACCCGGCGTCGACGATGGCCCGGCTGGCGCCGGCGGCGCCGTTGAGTAGGCGCGCCGCCTCCTCGACGAGCGCGTAGCGCGAGGACTCGCCGAGTCCGCGGCCGCCCGAGACGACGACCGGCGCCTCTTCGAGCTTGGGTCCTTGGCGCTCCTCGACGTGGGTCGCGGTGATGCGCGCGGCGCCCTCGGCGCCCAGCTCGCCCGCCGGGGCCGTCACGACGCTCGCGGGAGCGCCGCCGCTCGGCTCGGCGGCAAAGGACTTGGCGCGAACGAGCACGATGCCCGGTCCGGCGCCGGTGAAGCGCGCCCGGGCGATCTGGGTGCCGCCGAAGATCGGGTGCTCGGTCACGAGACCGCCCTCGTCGACGAGGCCGGTCACGTTGGTCAGCACCGGCCGGTCGAGGCGCGCGGAGAGCCGTGCTGCGATGTCGCGGCCGTCGTAGCTGGTGGGCACGAGGACGGCGTCGGGCGACTCGCTGGCCGCGAGCGCGGCGATCGCGGCCGCGACCGGGGCGCCGGGCAGCGCACCGGCGAGGTCGCCGACCGAGTAGAGCGTGGTCGCGCCGTACTCGCCGGCCTGGGCGGCGTGGTCACCGGTGCCCCAGGTCACCGCGGCGACGCTCGAGGCGAGCGTGCGCGCGTGGCTGAGCAGTTCCAGTGAGGTCGTGGTGAGCGAGCCGTTGGCGGGCTCGACGACGACCCAGAGTGCGTTCAGTGTCATGATGCTCCTACAGGACTTTGATGGACTCGAGGAATGCGACGATCTTGGTGGCGCCGTCGCCGTCGTCGACGTACTTCTCGCCGGCCTGGCGGGCCTCGGCGGTGACGACGTCGACAATCGCCTGACGGGCGCCGGCGGGGCCGACCTGGTCGGCGAGGCCGAGGTCGGCCACGCTCAGGATCTCGACCGGCTTGGACTTGGCGGCCATGATGCCCTTGAAGGAGGCGTAGCGCGGCTCGACGACGCCGGCCGTGACGGTCACGACGGCGGGTAGCGGCGCGGTTACTTCGTCGTAACCGGCCTCGGTCTGGCGCTCGACGGCGAGTGTGTCGCCGTTGACGGTGACCGACTTCGCGAAGGTGATCGAGGGCATGCCGAGCAGTTCGGCCAGCTGGACCGGCGTCGTGCCGGTGTAGCCGTCCGAGGACTCGGTCGCGGCCAGCACCAGGTCCGGGTTCACTTTGCGGATCGCGGCGGCGAGCACCTTGGCCGTGCCGAGCGCGTCGGTGCCGCGAAGCGAGTCGTCACTGACGATGACGGCCTTGGCGGCGCCCATCGCGAGGGCGTTGCGCAGCCCCGCGAGGTCGTCGGCCGATCCCATGGACACGACGGTGACCTCACCGCCGCCGGCCTTGTCGACCAGCTGCAGGGCCATCTCGACCCCGTAGGTATCGGCCTCGTCCAAGATGAGCTTGCCCGACCGGTTCAGGTTGTAGGACGCGTCCAGGGACTGCGGCGCGGCGGGGTCGGGAATCTGTTTGACACACACGACAACGTTCATGGGTTTTAATCTACGACATCCGCAAAGTGGCCTCCGTCGGACGATCGCGCAGCGCGATTGCCCTGACGGGGTCGTCGGTGATGACGATGTCCACGCCGAGGTCGAACATGGCCGATAGGTCCGCGGGCGCGTTGACCGTCCAGACGTTGACGCCCAGTCCCCGTGCGTGGGCCTGCGCCACGAACTCGGCGTCAACCAGGCCGAAATAGGGGTTCACCGCGGCGAGTCCCGCCCGCGCCGCGGCGTCGAGGCTGGCGCGGGGGTCGTCGGTCGCCTCGAACAGCCACCCGACCGGCCGGGTCGAGGCGGCCGCGAGGACCGAACAGGTCGCGAGGTCGAAGCTCGAGTAGATCACGTCGCCGGCTCTACCGGACGACTCGACCGTCGCCACGACCGAGCGTGCGAAGTCACCGCTCGCGTCGTAGGTCGGCTCGTCGGGCTCGAGCAGGTTCTTCACCTCCACGTTGACCACGAGGCCGGTCGTCGCGGCGAGCGCGGCGGCGAGACTCGGCACGTAGGTCGCGAGGTCGCCAGCCGCGTGCTCGGCGATGACCAGGGACTGCACGCGCGGGTCGTGGTGCACCACGAGCTCGCCGCGTGCCGTACGGCGCGCGTCGAGCTCCACCCCGTCGGCGCCTACGGCGCGGGCCGCCGCGAAGGCTTCGAGGGTGTTCTCGCGTGCCGAGGTGTGCAGGCCGCGGTGGGCGAAGATGCCGGTCACGGGCGAAGTCTGCCAGAGCGACGGCGAGTCGCGCGTTCTTACGAGGTTTTTACCGCGTAATTCTGGCTCAAGCCCTTGTAATACAAGGGTTTATACCCTAAAATTGACCGTCGGTCCGGTGCCCCCCTTTCACCCGACCGTAGCGAAGGAACCTGCAATGTCGTTGATGTGGAACCGTACCCACGCGTGGGACGACGCGGATTGGCGTTCAGACGCCGCGTGTCGAGACACCGAACCCGAGCTGTTTTTCCCGGTCGGAACGACCGGCATGGCCACGGACCAGATTGAGTCAGCCAAGCGCGTCTGTGACAAGTGCGACGCCCAGAAGGCCTGCCTCGAGTTTGCCCTGGCCACGAACCAGGAGTCGGGCGTGTGGGGCGGAACCACCGAGGACGAGCGGCGCAAGTTGCGCAAGCAGTGGCTCGCCGCGCGTCGGCGCGCCTCGCAGCACTAGTACCGCAGCACCTTTCGCGAGCCGTCGCCGCGCCGAGTTGCGGCTCGTTCCTGACGCGGTGCGCCCGATTTCCATGGTCGCGGCGCTCAGAACCGCGACCCTCCCGATTCAGGTCGGTCGCCCACCCGCCTCGATGACCGCCGCACTTAACGGCGCGGGGTGAGCGGCAGGGTGACCCGCACCAGGGTCCCGCCGCCGCTCGTGTAGGGCATCGAGTTCATCGTGATCGTGCCGTGGAGTTGGGCTCGGATGAGGTCGCGCACGATCGACAGGCCCAGACTGGTCGGCGCATCGAGCGAGAAGTTCTCGCCGAGTCCCCGGCCGTTGTCGCGGATCTCCGCGACGGCCTCACCGCCCCGGCGATACAGGTTCAGGGTCACGACGCCCACGTGCTCGTTGGACTCGCCCCCGAACTCGGTGAAGGCGTGCTCGACGGCGTTGGTGAGCAGTTCGGCCAGTGCCACCGCGAGGGGCGTCGCCACGTCCGTTGAGAGCACGCCCAGGTCGCCGTTGACGACGATCTCGACGGGGTGCAGGGCGAGCACGGTGTCCTCGACCAGCACCACGAGCGAGCGCACGATCTCGTCAAAGACCACATCTTCGCCGGGCTCGCGCGAGAGCACCTCGTGCACGACTGCGATGGAGCGCACCCGCCGCTCGGCTTCGAGCAGCGCCGTGCGGGTCTCGGCCTCGTCGCTGCGCCGCGCCTGGAGGCGCAGCAGCGACGAGATCGTCTGGAGGTTGTTCTTCACGCGGTGGTGCACCTCGCGCACCGCCGCCTCCTTGTGCAGCACGACGCGATTCAGCTGGCGCAGGTCCGACACGTCGCGAAGCAGCACGACGGCCCCGGTGACCCGGCCTTCCGCGATCACCGGCACGCAGTGAAAGAGGATCGCCACGTCGTGGCCGCGGTCGATCTCCTCCATCGTCGGCAGGGCGAAGTTGAGCGCCCGCTCGACCGCGCGCACACGCTGGCCGAGCTCGAGAAGCGTGTGGCCCTCGACTGCGGAGTAGATGCCGAGCCGGTGCAGGGCGTTGGTGGCGTTGGGTGTAGCGAACTGCACGCGGCCGTCGGCCTCGAGCAGGATGATCCCGTCGCCGACGCGCGGCATCCCCGGGCCGGCCACCTCCTCCTCGCGGAAGGGGAAGGTGGCGTCAGACACCATGTCGCACAGGCGCACGAAGATCGAGAGGTAGACGCGCTCGTAGAGCGACGACGGGCCGCGCAGCGGCCCCTGGAGCCGCACCAGCACCGCGATGATGCGGTCGGCGAAGCGCACCGGGATCGCCCAGACCTGGACGGGCTCGTCGACGATCCCGACGGTCGTCTCGCCTTCGGCGCGCACGCCCTCCTCGTAGGCGATGGCGACGCGGGGCCAGTCCTCGGCGCCGTGCACCGTGCCGACGAGGTCCTCGTTCAGCATCGTCGAGCGGTTGTTCGGGCGCATCTGGCCGACCACGATGTACGAATCCGCCACGTCCGCCGAGGGCACCATCAAGAGCAGGTCCGAAAACGAGAGGTCGGCGAGCAGCGACCACGAGGTGGTGAGGCGCAGGAGATGGTCGATCGCCGGCTCGCCGAGTGCCGTGTGAGTCGCGGCGAGCTCGGCGAGGGTGGCCATCAGTGGCTGCGCAGGGGCACGATCGTGCGCTGGCGCTTGGTGTAAGAGGCGAGGGTGCTGACGCCGCGGGCCTCGAGCAGGCCCGCGAGGTCGCCGGTGCGCTCGCCCACCCGCTCGAGCCGGTGCGCGTCGCTCGCGGTCGTGAAGGTCACGCCGCGCGCGACCAGCCGGTCGAGGAAGCCCTCGGCCGGGTACTGCTCGTTGATGGGCTTCACCCAGCCGGCCGAGCTGCACTCGACTGAGACGTCCGCCGCCGCGGCGGCGTCGGCCATCGCGTCCCAGTAGTCGCCGGGATTGGTCGCGTAGTAGCCGGCCACCTTGATCAGGTCGGGGTGCGCGAGCACGTCGACGGCGTTGGATGCCGCCAGTTCCTCGATGGCGAGGGCGTAGTCGGCCCAACACTGGTCAACGTCGCGCACGGTCCACTCGGCCATGGGGATCGGGCTGTCGATGTCGTCAAAGGCCCAACTGCCGAGCCAGTGGACCGAGCCGATCAGCACGTCGAAGGGGTACTGGGCGAGCAGGTCGCTCACCACGTCCATCTGGTCGCGGTAGTAGTCGACCTCGAGGCCGATCTTGACCGGCAGGCCCTCGTCCTTGGCGGTCATCGCCAGGGTCACGTAGTCATCGAGGGAGTTGCGCGCGGTGAAGGCCATGTAGTCGGCCATCACCGGGCTCGTCGCCTCGTGGCCGAAGCGCTCCCAGAACGGCCCGACGAGCGACATCACGTCAACGAAGCGGTTCGAGTGCTCCGTGAGGGCCAACTCGGTCACCCCCTCGCTCGCGGCGCGCTCGCAGTACTGGGCGATCTGGTCGAGTCGGTACCAGACCGAGGAGTCCTCGTGGGGCCAGAGGTGCAGGTGGTAGTCGAGCACGTTTAGGCGGCGCCGAAGCCGACCACCCGGTCGACCGGCGTGCCGAACTCGACGTAGGCGATGCGCGCCGAGGGCACGCCGAGGCGCCGGCCCTTGCGGTCGGTCAGCCACAGGACCGTCTCGGCGCCCAGGGCGGCCTCGACCTCGGCCATGATCTGGTCGCGGTCGGCGTCGTCGGCCAACTCGACCTCGAGTTCGCGCATCGACTGCACGATGCCTATGCGGATGTCCATACTGCTCCTCAGTCGTCTCAGGGTCCATGTTACGGGCTTGGGGCAGAATGGGGCATGGCCGAAGCACCCTCTGCGCGTCACCACCAGTGGGCCTCGACCATGGAGGGCTACACCGGCAGCCCCGACGACCTCACCCTCGCCCACCGCGACTCCTCGGCCCGTCTCGAGCGCGCGTCGGCCGCCACGTGGGCCCAGCGCGAGGCCGACCAGGCCGCACTGCTCGCCCCGGGTGCGACCCTCGCGCTCGGCGCGGGCGACCGGCTTCGCCCCGAAGAGCCCGACGAGTATCGCAGCTGCTTCGAGCGCGACCGCGACCGCATCCTGCACTCGAACGCCTTTCGCCGCCTCGCGGGCAAGACCCAGGTCTTCGTCTTTCCCGAGGACCACATGCGAACCCGTCTCACCCACGCCCTCGAGGTCGCCCAGGTGGCCGTCGGCATCGCCCGGCCCCTCGGGCTCAACGTCGCCCTCGTCGAGGCGATCGCCCTCGGGCACGACTGCGGCCACGGACCAGGCGGCCACGCGAGTGAAGAGGCCCTCGACCCCTACCTCGTCGACGGTTTCGACCACGCGACCTGGGGCGCGGACGTCTCACTCGCCCCGCTCAACCTCTGTGCCGAGACCCTGGACGGGATCCGCAATCACTCGTGGAGCCGGCCGGCCCCCACTACCCCCGAAGGCGAGGTCGTCAGCTGGGCCGACCGCATCGCCTACGTCTGTCACGACTTCGAGGACGCGGTCTCGGCGGGCGTCGTCGAGGCCGACGACCTGCCCGCAATCGTCGGCGAGCGCTGCGGCACCCGTCGCGGCCAGCAGCTCGGCGCCCTCATCAACGCCATGATCGCCACCGTCGCCGCGACGGGCGTGATCGGCATGGACGCGGGCCACGCCGAGGCGCTCGCGGCCTTCCGGGCCTTTGACTACGAGCGGATCTACCTGCGCGGTGCCTCGCGCGACCAGGCCGGACGGGTCATCGACATGCTGCGCGCGCTCGTCGAGCACTATGCCGCGCACCCCGAGCTCATCGACGAGCAGCCCGGCGAGCCCCTCGAGCGGGCCGTCGCCTACGTCGCGGGGATGACCGACCGCTTCGCCTGTCGCAGCGCGGTGACCCTGCTCGCCTGGCCCGAGGACCGGCTCCCCACGGGTATCGACCGCTAGTCCACGAG
>JAJXXB010000076.1 GCA_021781315.1 Actinomycetes bacterium
ACCTCGTTCACGACACGAATCGCCGAGAGCCACTTGAGCGACTTGTAGCCGTACATGGGGGCGACGTAGAGGCGCACCGGCCCGCCGTGCGCAGTGGTGATCGGCGCGTCGAGCATGCGGTAGGCGACGATCACGTCGGGCAGGTGGGCCTGGTCGATGGTCAGGCTCTCGGTGTCGGCACCGTCATAGGACTCGAAGGTCACCGCGACGGCGTCGCGGCGCGCCCCGACGACTTCGAGCAGGTGCGAGAGCTTCACGCCCTCCCACGCGACGTCGGGCACGCGCCAGCCGGTCACGCACTGGAAGGTCGCCACCAGTCGTGTCGTCGGCATCGCCGTGAGATCGTTGAAGGTGAACGTCGTCGGGCGATCCACCAAGCCGCTCACCTCGAGGCGGTACTTGTCGTTCGGAATCGTCGGAAAGACCCCGTTGAGCGAGTAGATGCGAAAGTGATCACCCCCCGGCAGGAGGCCCGGCAGCCCCGAGCCCAGCAGGCGCCCGAGGGTGCTCTGGATGGCGCCGCCCACGGCCACGCCCACGGCGCCGAGCGCGACGACGCCGAGGAAGACCCGACGTCCGATGGGTATCGTGTCCGGTCCCTCACGCGACGGATCCGACGTCATCGCCCTCCCTCGACATCGTTTCGACCCGGTGCAGACATGTCTCTCGCCGGTTCACCGTCAGTGTAGGGACCAACGGCGCCGACGCCACCGTCAACGGCCCGAGCCGGCCCCTGACTCGTCGGCCGCGATCTGGCGCCCCCAGTCGTCAGACTTGCCGCCGGTCTTGCTCTCGAGGACGAGGTCCTCGAAGGCGGCGCGCTCGTCAAGGACGACGAGCGCGTTGACGAGGCTGAGGGCCGCGAAGGCGCACGCCGTGAGTGCCTCCATCTCCACCCCGGTGCGATTCACCGTCACCACCGTCGAGCGAACGAGGACACCGACCTCCTCGCTCGTCACCTCGACCTGGACGTCGTTCAGGTTGAGTGGATGACACAGCGGAATCAGCTGGGCCGTCCGCTTGGCCGCCTGGATCCCGGCCAGGCGCGCGGCGAAGACGGGGTCCAGTCCGGAAGCAGTCGCCGGCAGGGAGAAGACGTCGACGGTAGAGCGCACGACGCAGCTCGCCTGGGCGCTGCGACGCGTGGGTGACTTGTCCGAGACGTCGACCATGCGCAGTCGGCCGTCGCCGTCGAGGTGCGTAAAGGGCGTCTCCACCGGTTCCTCCCTCCGACGAATGGGTTCCACTAGTCGAGGGCATGCTACAGCGGGCCCGCCGTCGCCACGCGAGTGCAACGACCGTGGCGTTTCTCGCGCGCCTCGTTAGGCTCAGGGCATGAGCGACGGGGCGATCTCTCAGGCGCACGGATCGGACGACGCGTCGACTCGTGCGTCGATGACGTCGGTCGCCCTCTCGGTGAGGCCCCACCGCGACGCGAACGCCCGCGACGCGAGCCAGGCGATGCCCACCGCGGGACCTCTCGTCGACACCTACGGGCGCGTGCACAGCGACCTGCGCATCTCGATCACCGACCGCTGCAACCTGCGCTGCGTCTACTGCATGGACGAGGACATGGAGTTCCAGCCCCGCGAACAGCTCCTCAGCTTCGACGAGCTCGAACGAGTGGCGCGCGTGGCGCGCAGCCTCGGCGTCACCTCGATTCGCCTGACCGGCGGGGAGCCGCTGGTGCGCCGCGGCGTGGTCGAGTTGGTGGCCCGCCTGAGCGCCCTCGACTTCGAGGACATCGCGCTCACCACCAACGCCACGAGGCTGGCCCCGCTCGCCGCGCCCCTGAAGGCGGCGGGACTCACCCGGGTCAACATCAGCTGTGACTCGCTGCGACCCGAGCGCTTCGCGTCGATTCGCCGCCGCGGCAACCTCGCGACGGTGCTCGCAGCGATGGACGAGGCCGAAGCAGCCGGACTGACGCCTCTCAAGGTGAACGTCGTCCTGCTGCGCGGGATCAACGACGACGAGATCCTCGACTTCGCGCACTTCGCGCGGCGAACGGGACGACTCGTGCGCTTCATCGAGTTCATGCCCCTCGACGCCCAGGGCGAGTGGGACCGCGAGCGCCTGGTGCCGGGCCGCGAGGTCTTCGACGTCATCAACGCCGCCTGGCCCATCGAGCCGGTCGACGAACCGGGCCGCGTCGCCCCGGCCGAGCGATTCCGCTTCGCCGACGGAAGCGGCGAGATCGGCCTGATCTCCACGGTGACCGAGCCGTTCTGCGGCACGTGCAACCGGCTGCGCCTCACCGCGGACGGATCGATCCGCAACTGCCTCTTCAGCGACGACGAGCACTCGCTGCGCCGCCTACTGCGCGAGGGATGCGACGACGGGGCCATCGAGCAGGTGTTGCGACGCGCGGTGTGGGCGAAGTATCCCGGGCACGCCATCAACGAGCCCGAGTTCCTGCGGCCGCACCGCTCCATGTCGATGATCGGCGGCTAGGCGACGCGACGCACCGCGGCGCTACTGTGGGGCCAGCAAGCGGTTCTCGACAACGGAGGGGGCGTCAATGAGCAGCGTGCGCGTACTGGTGGGCACCCGAAAGGGTGCCTTCATCCTCACCTCGGACGGATCTCGCAAGAAGTGGCACGTGGAGGGTCCGCTCTTTCCCGGCTGGGAGATCTTTCACCTGAAGGGCTCGCCCGTCGATCCCAATCGGATCTTCGCGTCCCAGTCGACGGGCTGGTTCGGCCAACTGATCCAGCGCTCCGACGACGGCGGCGCCACCTGGGAGCCGGTCGGCAACCAGTTCGTCTACGACGGGGTGCCCGGCACCCACCAGTGGTATGACGGCACGCCGCACCCCTGGGAGTTCGCGCGGGTCTGGCACCTCGAGCCGTCTCTCTCCGATCCCGACACGGTGCTCGCGGGCGTCGAGGACGCCGCGATCTTTCGCTCGAGCGACGCCGGCGTCACCTGGAGCGAGCTGTCGGGACTGCGCGGGCACGAGACCGGCTCGCAGTGGCAGCCCGGCGCGGGCGGGATGTGCCTGCACACGATCATCCAGAGTCCGACCGACCCCGGGCGCATCGTGGTGGCCATCTCGGCGGCCGGGGCCTTTCGCTCCGACGACGCCGGGGCGAGCTGGAAGCCGATCAACAAGGGCCTGCGCTCAGAGGAGATTCCCGACCACGACACCGAGGTCGGCCACTGCGTGCACCACATCGCGATGCACCCGTCTCGCCCCGACGTGCTGTTCATGCAAAAGCACTGGGACATCATGCGCAGCAACGACGCCGGCGAGTCCTGGTTCGAGGTGAGCGGCAACCTGCCGACCGACTTCGGATTCGTGATCGACGTGCACGCCCACGAGCCCGAGACGCTCTACGTGGTGCCCATCACGAGCGACCAGATGCACTTCCCCCTCGATGGCCAGCTGCGCGTCTATCGCAGCCGCAGCGGTGGCAACGAGTGGGAGGCGTTGACGAAGGGTCTGCCCCAGGCCAACTGCTACGTGAACGTCCTGCGCGACGCGATGGCGGTCGACACGCTCGAGGACTGCGGCGTCTACTTCGGCACCACCGGCGGACAGGTCTACGCGTCGGCTAACGGCGGCGACACCTGGGAGGCCATCGTGCACGACCTGCCCGCGGTGCTCTCGGTGGAAGTGCAAACCTTGGCATGATCCGGGTGATCCTGCCGGCCCACCTGAAGACGCTGACCAAGGTCGCCGGCGAGATCGAGCTCGAACTCTCCGGTCCGGTGACCCAGGCCACGGTGCTCGACGCGCTCGAGGCCCGCTACCCCGTGCTGCTCGGTACGATCCGCGACCCCGCGACGAAGAAGCGCCGGCCCTTCGTCCGCTTCTTCGCCTGCGAGGAGGACCACTCGCACGACGCGATCGACCTGGAGTTGCCCCGCGACGTCATCGAGGGTCGCGAGCCCTATATCGTCGTCGGCGCGATGGCCGGCGGCTGATCAGTCGCTCGAGAGGCCCTCGAGGCCGTCGAGGCTCAGCGCGTTCTTCGCCCGCCAGTAGTCGCGGATGCCCTCGGGTCCCTTGCGACGCGACCACTGGTCCAGCGTCGGTCGGTGCGACGTGAAGTCCATGAAGGGCACGCCGTAGCCGCACGAGTCCGACACGCGCGTCACGTCGAGCACGATGATCGACCGCACGCCCACGGCCTCGGCGTGGGCGAACTGTCCGGCCAACTCGTCAAAGCGCGCCGAACCCGACTCGAGCACCGCGCCGCGTCCGTGCAGTCGCACGATGCGCGGCGGTCCCGCGAACGCGCAGAACATGATGACCATCCGGCCGTTCTCGCGCAGGTGCGCGATCGTCTCGACGCCGCTGCCGGTCTGGTCCAGGTAGGCGACCCGATCGGGGCCGAGCACCGCGAACTCGCCGCGATTGCCCTTGGGCGAGCAGTTGACCGATCCCTCGGGGTCGAGCGGGGCGCTCGCGACGAAGAACACGGGTTGGTCCAGCATCCAGTCGCGCAGGCGGTCGCTGATGCCGTCGTCGAGGTTTCCCATCGTCTCGGTCTAGCGGACACCCGCCCCAACGGCACCGGCTCGGCCCGCCCGGCGAGGGACCGGCTCGTTAGTCTGGGCCGGTGACCAAGTATCGGGTGGGACGGGCGGCGGAACTCCTGGGCGTGAGCGTGGACACGCTGCGCCGCTGGGCGAGCGCGGGGCGCATCGCCGTCACGATCGCCCCTGACGGTCGGCGCTACTACGACGGCGCCGACCTCGCGCGCCTGGCCGTCGAGATCGGCGGCGAGAGCGCCGCCGAGGCACCGCGGGCCCAGTCGGCGCGCAATCGCTTCGTCGGCATCGTCACGCGCGTGGTGAAGGACCAGGTCGTCGCCCAGGTCGACATCCAGGCCGGCCCGCACCGCTTCGTCTCGCTGATCACGCGCGAGGCCGCCGACGAGCTCCAGCTCGAACCCGGCGTCGTGGTCGACGCGGTGGTCAAGGCCACCAACGTCGGCGTGGAGATCCCCTCGACCTTCTAGTCAGACGACGGCGAGATCGCCGCGCGGCCAGAGGGACACGTCGTCAGCGCGAATGGCCAGGGTGCAGGTCTCACCGACCGACCACTGCGTCGCGTCGGCGCTGCGCACGAGCAACGTGGTCGACGGACCGATGCGAATCAGGTAGTCGCTCGCCACCCCCACGTAGGCGACGTCGAGGATCGTGCCGGAGAGAGTCGTGACCTGGCCCTGCGCCACGTCGGCACCGGGTGCGACGAGGGTGACGCGTTCGGGGCGAACGCTCCAGGCGACGTCCATCCCCTCGAGCGCGGCGGCGTCGGCGTGAATCGTCACCCCGTCGCACGCGACGTCCCCGTCGATCACTCGGGCCGGCAAGAGATTCGCGATGCCGAGGAGCCGGGCCACCTGCGGCGACGCCGGGTGCGCGAACACCTCACGACTCGCTCCCGCCTGCAGCGCCACGCCGTGGCTGAGGACGAGCACGTCCTCGGAGAGGAATCCCGCCTCCTCCGGATCGTGGGTGACGAGCACGGTCGATAGCCCGGTCTCGCGCTGGAGCTCTCGCACCAATCGGCGCAGGTCCTGGCGTACGGGCACGTCGAGGGCCGAGAAGGGCTCGTCGAGCAAGAGCAGCGCCGGACGCGCGCAGAGCACCTGGCCCAACGCCACACGCTGGCGCTGGCCCCCCGAGAGCTGGGCCGGCCGGTGCGATTCGAGCCCGTCGAGCCCGAGCCGGTGGAGCCAGTACCGGGCGTTCTCCGGCGACGCGCCGGGCGCGAAGAGCAGCTGCTGCCAGACGGTGAGGTGGGGAAACAGCGAGAAGCCCTGGGCGACGTAGCCCACGCCACGGCGCACGACGGGTACCTCACCGAGGGACTCCTCGCCGCACCAGAGCCGCGCCGAAGCTGGTCCGTAGAGCCCCGCGAGACTGCGCAGCAGCGCCGACTTTCCGGCGCCCGAGGGCCCCAGGACGGCGAGGTGGCGCACCGGCCGGTCGCACGTCAGTTGAAGGTGGAACGCGCCGAGGGAGTGGTCCACGTCGAAGCGCAGGGGTCGCGCCGCGACGCCCTCGGGCGCGCGCGCGCCAACGTCCGGCAGACTCGGCGCGCGGCGGCGCCAGTGCAGTCGACTCAGCCCGACCACGACCGTCGCAGCCGCGAGGGCGAGCGCCGTTGGGGCCAGCGTCGTCGAGAGCCCCGCCCCGCTGAACTGGTTGTAGGTGTAGATGGGCAGCGACGTCGGGTTGTAGGCGAGGACCACCACCGCCCCGTACTCGCCGAAGGCCCGTAACCAGGCGAGCACCATGCCCGCGCGAATCCCCGGCGCGGCGACGGGCACCGCCACGCGCACGAAGCGCGAGACCTCGCCGTGGCCCAGCGTCTCGGCGACGTCGAGGAGGCTCTGGTCGATCGACTCGAAGGCCGCGCGCGCCGCCACCACGAGGAACGGCGCCGCCACGAAGGTCATGGCGAGGACGACCCCGGTGCGCGAGTTGGTCAGCTGACGATCGAACAGGCGCCCGAGGACCGTGTAGGGACCGACGAGGTAGATGAGGACGATCCCACTCATGAGAGGCGGCAGCGCCAGGGGGATCTGGACGAGCACGCCGACGACCCGCGAGAGGCGGCTGCTCGAACGGGCCAAGACGAAGGCGAGCGGCAGGCCGACGAGGGTGATGAGTGCGAGCGAGATGGTCGCGCTGCTCAGTGAGACCCACAGCGCCGGATAGAGCCCCGCTTCGTGAAAGCCGCGCCGGGGCGTCGACGCGAAGCGCACCACGAAGGCGACGAGGGGTGCCGCCAGGTAGAGGACGACCAGACCGGCAAGCCAGCGCAGCGGGCCACCGATCGTGCGCCGGGGGCTCACGGCGCAGTCGTAGTGCTCGCGACGGTGGGCGTGATCCCGTGGGAACGCAGGATGGCTCGACCCTGGGCACTGAGCAGAAACGCGACGAAGGCGCGAGCGGCCGCGCGGTGCGGCGCCCGGTTCACGACGGCGGCGGTGTAGGTGCCGGCGAGGTGCGTTCCCACGAGGGCCACCGTCTTGAGGTGGGCCGCGGAGGCCTCGACCGCGTAGAAGAAGCCGGCGTCGAGTTGGCCGGCGTCGAGCTCACCGACCAGAGAGGTCTCGGTAAAGACGTTGGACCGTGACGTTGCGAGTGCGGCCAGCGCCGGACGATCGTAGTGGCGGGCGGCCTCGCGCAGGGCGGTCACCGCGAGCACCCCCTTGGGATCGCTCGAGGGGTCGGTGCGCCCGAGCAGGAAGCCGTGGCGCCCTACGACGTCGTACCAAGGCGTCGTGCGCAGGGCCGCGGCGAAGGTAGACGACGGGTTGTAACCCAGCACGAGTGGGGAGCGCCCGATGACGCGATACGAGGAGATCCAATTGCCGTTGGCCGCTCCCTCGAGCTCGCGATTCACCTTGGGCGAGGCACTGACAAAGACGTCGGCGACCTCGGTGCCGCCCTTGATCTCGGCCGCGAGCGCGGTCGATCCGTTCGCGATCCCCACGACGTTGTAGCCGGTCGCCCGGTGGAAGGCCGGGGCGATCTGGTTCTGCATGAGATCGAGCAACGAGCCCGCGTAGAGGACGTCGACCGGGCCCGATCCTGCGGCGCGGGCCGGACTCTGAGCCGCGCCCAGGGCGAGCGGCGTGAGAGCGAACGCCGCGACGAGAACGCGGCGTCCGAGCACCATAGAACGCGCCTTCGACATGACCCCTCCTCGACCCCGTCAGACGACGCCATACGTGCCGGCCCCGT
>JAJXXB010000100.1 GCA_021781315.1 Actinomycetes bacterium
GTCGGGCCGCGCCTTTGGCAACCGCTTCACCTTCCTCTGGCCGACGGCGAAGATCGCCGTCATGGGTCCCAAGCAGATCGCCGGCGTGATGAGCCAGGTGCGCCGCGCCGCCGCCGAGCGCAAGGGCGAGGCCTTCGACGAGGACGAGGACGCCAAGGTCGTCGCGATGGTCGAAGAGACCCAGGAGCAGGGATCCCTCGCCCTGGTCGCCACGGGCGCGGTGAGCGACGACGGCATCATCGACCCGCGCGACACTCGCACGGTCCTCGGACTGTGCCTCTCGGTGGTGCGCTCCAAGCCCATCGAGGGCGCGTCATCCTTCGGGGTCTTTCGCCTATGAGTTTCGACACCCTGCTCATCGCCAATCGCGGCGAGATCGCCCGGCGCGTGGCGCGGGCCGGGCGCGAGATGGGCCTGCGCGTGATCGGCGTCTACGTCGAGGCCGACGCGAACGAGCCCTTCGTCGCCGACTGCGACGAGGCCGTCTTGCTCGAGACCTCGTACCTGGACGGTGCCGCGATCATCGGCGCCGCGCGCGCGAGTGGCGCGCAGGCGATCCATCCCGGCTACGGGTTCCTTTCGGAGAATGCGCTCTTCGCCACCATGGTCGAAGAGGCCGGGCTCACCTGGGTGGGTCCGCCGGCGCGCGTCATTCGCGCGATGGGCGACAAGATCGCGGCCAAGGCGCTCGCGCGCGAGGCCGGCGTGGCGGTGCTGCTCTCGAGCGACGATCCCGCGGCGGCCGAGCACGTTGGCTATCCCCTATTGATCAAGGCGGCGGCCGGCGGCGGCGGCAAGGGCATGCGCGTCGTCACGCGCCGCGAGGACCTCGATGACGCGGTGGCGGCCGCGCGGCGCGAGGCCGCGAGCGCCTTCGGGGACGACCGGGTCTTCGTCGAGCGATATGTCGCCGCGTCGCGACACGTCGAGATCCAGATCGTCGGCGATCACTTCGGCAACCTCATCCACCTGGGCGAGCGCGAGTGCTCGAT
Organism: Actinomycetes bacterium; assembly: GCA_021781315.1. Next base: position 993 of record JAJXXB010000100.1, read on the forward strand.
CCAGCGCCGCCACCAGAAGCTCGTCGAGGAGTCGCCCTCGAGTGCCGTCACCGCACCAATGCGCGCGGCGATGGGCGAGGCGGCCCTCAACCTCGCGCGGGCCATCAACTACCACTCGGTGGGCACCGTCGAGTTCCTCGTCGACGACGACACCCGCGACTTCTTCTTCCTCGAGGTGAACACCCGCCTGCAGGTCGAGCATCCGGTGACCGAGGAGGTGACCGGCATCGACCTGGTACGCACGCAGTTGCGCATCGCGGCCGGCGAGCCGCTCGAGATGACCCAAGACGACGTCGTGAGCCGCGGACACGCCATCGAGGTGCGCCTGTGCGCCGAGGACCCGACCAACGGCTTCCTGCCCGCGACGGGCACCATCACCGCCTTCGAGCCCGCGCCGTTCCCGCCGGTACGCATCGAGTCCGGCGTCGACGTCGGCTCGCGCGTCAGCGTCTCCTTCGACCCCCTGCTGGCCAAGATCATCGCGGTGGGACCCACGCGCGTCGAGGCGGCCGCGACCCTGGCGCGCGCCCTCGAGGGGCTTCACCTGGGCGGCGTGACGACCAATCGCGACTTTCTCGCCGCGACCCTGCGCCACGAGGGCTTCCTCGCCGGGGACACGACCACTGACTTCATCGCGCGCTACGAACCGTCGCGCGAGCTCGTGCTCGACGAGGACGAGACGGCCTTCGCCACGGCCGCGGCCGCGCTCTGGCTCCAGGCGAGGAATCGCGCGAGCGCACCCGTGCTCGACTTCGTGGAGAGCGGCTGGCGCAACGCGCGCCTGCCGCGCGAGAGCGTGACCCTGCGCCGCCACGGGGACCACGTCGTGACCTACCGACGCCGCCGCGACGGCGCCTTCGACGTGGGCGAGGGCCTCGCGCGCGTGCGCGCCTGGAGCGAACGCGCCATCGACCTCGAGTTCAACGGCCGACGCGCGAACGTGCGCATCACCCCCGACGGCGACTCCCTCCACGTCCAGGTCCGCCGCGGCACCGCGACTTTCCAGGTGGTGCCGCGCTTCGTCGTGCCCGGAGCCGAGGAGGTCCACGGCGGACTCGTGGCGCCGATGCCCGGCGTGGTGCTGGCGGTGCGCGCCGAGGTCGGCCAGCGCGTGCGAGCCGGTGAGACCCTCGTGGTGCTCGAGGCGATGAAGATGGAGCACGTGATCACCGCGCCGCACGACTGCGTCGTCACCGACGTCTTCGTCGCGCCCTCCCAGCAGGTCGACCGCGGCGCCACCCTGCTCGCCGTGAGCGAGGCCGACGCGTGAGCGAGCCCATCCGCGTCGCCAACTGCTCGGGCTTCTACGGCGATCGCCTCAGCGCGGCGGCCGAGATGGTCGAGGGTGGTCCCATCGACGTCCTGACCGGTGACTGGCTGGCCGAGCTGACGATGCTCATCCTCGCGCGCACCCGCGCGAAGAGCCCCGGCGCGGGCTACGCGCGCAGCTTTCTCACCCAGATGGAGGGCGTGCTGGGACCCTGCCTGGATCGCGGCATCAAGGTCGTCTCCAACGCCGGCGGCCTCGACCCCGACCACCTCGCCGAGGAGGTCGCGGCCCTGGCGGCGCGCCTCGGACTCTCGGCGCGGGTGGCCTACGTGAGCGGCGACGACCTGCTCAGCCGCCTCGACGACTTCGACGCGGCCGGAATGCCGCTCGCCCACTTCGAGACGGGCGAGCCCATCGCTCGCGCCGACTTCGTCTCGGCCAACGCCTATCTGGGTTGCTTCGGCATCGTCGAGGCGTTGAACCAAGGCGCCGACGTGGTGATCACCGGGCGGGTCACCGACGCCGCCGTGGTGTGCGGTCCGGCGGCCTGGCACCACGGCTGGGCGCGCGACGACTTCGACGCCCTCGCGGGGGCCGTCGTCGCGGGTCACGTCATCGAGTGCGGCGCCCAGGTGACCGGGGGCAACTACTCGTTCTTCACCGAGATCGCCGACATGTCCCACGTGGGTTTCCCCTGGGCCGAGATCGCGGCGGACGGATCGTGCGTCGTCGGCAAGCACGACGGCACCGGCGGCGAGGTCTCCATCGGCACGGTGACGTCCCAGCTCCTCTACGAGATCGGCGGACCGCGCTACTACGGTCCCGACGTGACGGCGCGCTTCGACACGATTCGCCTCGCTCAGGTGGGGCGCGATCGCGTCGCGATCTCGGGCGTGCGCGGTGAGGCGCCCCCGTCGACGTTGAAGGTCGCCATGAACAAGCTCGGCGGGTACCGACAAGACCTCACGGTGGCCCTCACGGGACTCGACATCGAGGAGAAGGCCGCCCTCGTCGAACGGGCCTTCTGGGAGCAGTCCCCGGTCGCCAAGGCGGACATCGCGAGCGTCACCACCCGCGTCTATCGCACCGACAAGGTCGACCCGCCGACGAACGAAGAGGCGGTCGCGCTGTGGCGACTGACCCTAAAGGACCCCGACGAGAACAAGGTCGGCCGCGCGGTCGCCAACGCCGCCGTCGAGATCGCGCTCGCCACGACCCCGGGCTTCTTCAGCCTGGGCGGCATGCCCGGACCCGCGCGACCCTTCGGCGTCTACGTGCCCGCGCGCGTGCCGGCCGACCTCGTGCCCCAGTTCGTTCGCGTTCTCGACGGGCCCACCCGCGTGATCGACTCGGTCGCCCCGCCCGGACCCACCGACATCGCCGTCGACGTGCCCGCGCCCGCGGCCCCGCCCACCGGCGCCACGCGCCGCGTGCCACTCGGGCGACTCGTGGGGGCGCGATCGGGTGACAAGGGCGGCCACGCCAACCTTGGCGTCTTCGCGCGCGGCGACGCCGCGTTCGACTGGCTCGACGACTTCCTCAGCGTCGAGCGCCTGCGTGAGCTGCTGCCCGAGACCCGCGAGCTCGAGATCGAGCGCTTCCGCTTCCCGGCCCTTCGCTCGCTCAACTTCCTGATCCACGATCTGCTCGACGAGGGCGTCGCCGCCTCGTCGCGCCAGGACGCCCAGGCCAAGGGGCTCGGCGAGTGGCTGCGCGCCCGTGTCGTCGACGTGCCCGAGGTCCTGCTGTGAGCGACCTCGACCAACTCGCGCGCGACCTCGCCGACGAGCAGGCAGCCCTTGACACGCTGGTCGCCGGACTCGACGCGGCCGACTGGCGCCGCGACACACCCGCGCGCGGTTGGACCGTGCGCGACCAGATCGCCCACCTCGCCTTCTTCGACGCGGCCGCCGCGCAGGCGATCACCGACCCCGCGGCCTTCCTGGTGGCCCGCGACGAACTGGTGCGCGCGGCCTTCGCCGAGGGCGTCGACGAGTTCACGCTCCACGCGCTACGCGAGGTGTCCCCCGCGCAGGTCCTCGCCGCCTGGCGGAAGAACCGCGCGACGCTGATCGCGGCGGCGAGCCGTCTCTCGCACGAGTCGCGCGTCCCCTGGTACGGGCCGGACATGAGTGGGCGGTCTTTTCTCACCGCGCGCCTGATGGAGACCTGGGCCCACGGCGTGGACGTCGCCGACGCGCTCGGCGCCGCTCTGAGTGAGTCGTCGCGCCTCGCTCACATCGTGCGCCTCGGCGTGATCACACGAGACTGGTCCTACCGGGTGCGTGGCGAGTCGTCCCCAGAGGTCTCGATCGCCGTGCGCCTCGAGGGACCCGACGCCACCTACGAGCATGGACCCAGCGACGCCGACGAGGTCATCACCGGCCCGGCGCTCGACTTCTGCCTGGTCGTTACCCAACGTCGCCATGTGGACGACACGTCTCTCGTCACCGGCGAGTGGGGCCGGCACTGGATGTTGCGCGCCCAGGCCTTCGCCGGCGGCCCGACGACCGGTCCCGCACCGAGGTCGACGTGAGCGTGATCGAAACGACGTCGGACGGTGGGGTCGTCACCCTTCGCCTGGTCGACGTCGAGCGGCGCAACGCGCTCAGCGCGGCCATGCTGCGCGAACTGGTCAGCGCGATCGACGCCGCCGAGGCCGACGCGGCGAGCCGCGTGGTCGTTCTCACCAACGCGGGCACCACCTTCTGCGCCGGGGCGGACCTGCGCGAACGCGTCGACGGCCTGCCCACGCCACGCCTCGACGAACTCTTCGTGCGCATCGCCCGTTCGCGTCTGGTCTTCGTCGGTCGCATCGACGGGCACTGCGTGGCCGGCGGCGTCGGGCTCGCCGCGGCACTCGACCTCTCCATCGCGCGCGAGGACGTCACCTTCGGCTTCTCCGAAGTGCGTCTCGGACTCGCGCCGGCCATCATCTCCGTGGTGTGCCTCGCCAAGATGCGCGACGCCGACGCGCGCAGCGCCATGCTGCGGGGAAACCGCTTCGATGCCCGCGAGGCCGCGCGGATCGGCCTGGTCACGAGCGCGGTGCCCGCGGGCGAACTCGACGCGGCGCTAGCGAGCGTGCTGAGCGACCTTCTCGCCGGCGAGCCGCACGCGCTCGCTGAGACGAAGGAGTTGCTGCGCCGCGTGCCCCAGATGGAACCCGACGACGCGTATCGCTTCGCCAGCGACATCTCGACGCGCCTGTTCGCCTCGGACGCAGCCCGCGAGGGCATGAGCGCTTTTCTCGAGAAGCGATCGCCGCGCTGGATGTCGCACGACGACCACTGACGTGCCGAAGACGACAACGACCACGACGTCGTCGCCGTAGAGGGCCACTGACCTAGACGCCGTCGAGCAAATCGCGCAAGGCGGCGGCGTAGTCATCGAGAGCCGTACGACCCCTCGTAGTCACGCGCACCGTAGTCAGCGACGAGGAACCCGCGCCCGACTTCTCGACATCCACATAGGACGCCTCCTCGAGCTTGCGCAAGTGAGTGATCAGGTTCCCCGGGGTGAGCCCTATCAGTTCTTGAAGCCGGGCGAAGGAGAGCGCGTCGCCCTCCGGCAGGCTCGCGAGTGTCGCCATGATTCGAAGTCGAGCGGGAACGTGGATTAACGGGTTGAGACTGTCTGAGGTCATGACTCGGCGCTACGCACGGTCCTTCGCGACCTGATACCCCGCCAGAACGAAGAGCACCACGGCGATCCCGACGCCCGACACCAACCAGGCCACGCGGGGCCCCGCGAAGGCTCCCGCGAGCCCGACGGCGATCAGCGCCGCCGCAAAGAGGAGTGTGCGAATCTCCTCGCGCACGACGCCGAGGGTGAGAAAGACGGTCCCCGCGAAGAGCCACGGCACGCTCGCCGGGTAGACACCGTAGACGATCGCGTGACTGGCGCCGGCGTGATAGAGAGCGCCCTGGAACACGGAGTAGGCGACGAGTATCGCGAGGTACCACATGCGATAGGCACGACTCGTCGCCGAGTCGCCGCTCACACCCCTCGTCGCCCGGCGAATCACCAGCGTCGACACCACGATCCACACCACGATTCCCCCGTACATCACGGCGAGCGCCACCCCGCTCGGTCCGACGTAGGGGTTCTGGGCGTGCACGGACCACCAGACGACCCCGTAGGCGCCGAGGAAGATCAGCGCGCCCAGCGCGAGGAGATACGGCGGCCACACCTCAAACTGACGTCGTGCGCGCATCGTCGCCTCGCGCAAGAGAGCTTTCGCGTCACTCGCGCTGAGATCTCGACCGCCGTCACTGGGCGACGGCGCGGGACGGTCGGACCCTGACTCCATGACGACTCCCTTCAAACTTTGCAGCACAAAGTTACACTACTTTGCTTCGCAAAGTCAAGAGCCGATCTGAAGAAATCTCACGCTCGCGGCGCGAACCACGGGCCCTCTCGCTGCGAGAGCCGTCCGTCGCGACATTCTCGACGCACGTGAATGAACCAGACGGACGCGACGCACTTGAGGGGAAGTGCCGCGAGCGTCGCGACGCGCACGGTATCTTGAGGGCCGACGAGGAATCGTCGGCTGCGAGTTAGGCGTAGTTCGCCAGTTCGGTCCACGAAATCGCGCCTTCGCGCAGGATCCGCCACGGCGTCGTCGTGACGTCAAGGACGGTGGAGACGCTCGCGTGACGCTCGCCGCCGTCGATCACGCCCGCCAGACCCGCGCGATCCGCGAAGACGGCGTCGACCTGGGCCGCGGACTCACAGGGTGGCCCGCCGTGCACGTTGGCACTCGTCACCGCGAGTGGCCCGCTGCGCTCGAGGAGCTCGCGCAACGCGGGGTCGCCGGGCACGCGCACGCCCACCGTCGGCTCACGGGCGCCCAATCGCTCGGCCAACGCCGCCGGCGCGCACACGACGATCGTCAGGGCCCCGGGCCAGAACGCCGCGGCCAGGCGCTCGAGTTCGCTCGTCACGGCGATCCCCGCGGCCGCCACCTGTTCGAGGGAGGCCGCCATCATCGGCAGCGCCACGTCGGCCGGCCGGTCCTTCAGGGCGAAGAGTCGTGCCACCGCGGTGGGCTGCGACACCGAGGCGGCCACGCCGTAGACCGTGTCGGTGGGCAGGGCGACGACCTCGCCCGAGGTGAGCAGTTCGGCCGCCTCGTCGTCGCTGAGTCGGCGGATCACGAGTGCCTCGCCACCAGAACGCGCGCGTGACCGGCCATGTCGGCGCGATCCTCGACGTCGGTGAAGTCGGCCGCCCGGGCCGCAGCCAGCGCCGCGTCACCCTGGCCCGCGCCGTGCTCGCAGACGAGCGCGGAGCGATCTCTCATCCACTCGCCGGCCTCGGCGATGATGATCGCGAGATCCCCGAAGCCCGGTGCGGTCGCTGTGTCGGGGGCGACGAGGGCCGCGCGCG
>JAJXXB010000162.1 GCA_021781315.1 Actinomycetes bacterium
CGAGCAGCCGATGCCCGAGAGCTTGGCGATGGAGTGCGGGGGCGTGGACAACTCCCAGAACGCGTGGGTGATCGCGGCGGTGACCGAGTCGTGTCCGCACCCGGCGCACAGGGTCGACATGGCGCCCTCGTAGTCGCGGATGGTGAGCCCCAACTCGTTCTTCGCGAGCGGGGCCAGGGGGATCAGGGGCTTGGTGATCGAGGGCATATCAGCCTTCCAGGTGCTCGGTGACGGCGTCGACGACGGTGCGTGCGGACAGGGGGAACCCCCCGTAGGCGAGGATCGAGGCCATGGACTCGCGCGGGGCCCCGGTCTCGGTGGCGATCAGCGTGCGCAGCTGGCCGTCCCTGTTCTGCTCGATGACGAAGCAGTGCTCGTGGGACTCGATGAACTCGCGCACGCTGGCCACGAAGGGAAAGCCCCGCACGCGCAGGTAGTCACAGGCGATTCCCGCCTCGGCGAGAACGTCGCGCGCCTCGCGCACCGCGAGGTCGCAGCTGCCCAGGGTGATGAGGCCCACCGTGGCGCCCTCGCGGGTTTCGATGATCGGCGCGGGCACGTGGGCCGCGGCCGCGGCGTGCTTGCGCGCCAGGCGGTCGACCACCTGCTGGTACTCGTCGGGCTTTTCCGTGTAGCGGCCGAACTGGTCGTGGCCCGAGCCGCGGATGAAGTAGGCGCCCTTTTCGTCCGAACCCGGCAGGGTGCGCGCGGTGACGTGCTCGGCGTCCTCGTTGGCGTAGCGGAAGAACTCCTTCATGCCGGCCAGCTGGGCGTCGGTGATGACGCGTCCGCGGTCGGGCACGAAGTTGTCGTCCCAGGTGAGCTTGGGCACCACCCAGTCGTTCATGCCGATGTCGAGGTCGCTCAGCATAAAGACCGGCGTCTGGAACCGCTCGGCCAGGTCGAAGCAGGCCACCGCCATCTCGAAGCACTCGGCGGGGTTCGCCGGGAAGGTCAGGATGTGCTTGGTGTCGCCGTGGCTCGCGTAGGCGCAGAGCAGGATGTCGGCCTGCTGGGTGCGCGTGGGCATCCCGGTCGAGGGCCCGGTGCGCTGGACGTCGATGACGACCGCGGGGATCTCGGTGTAGTAGGCGAGGCCGAGCAGCTCGTTCATGAGAGAGATCCCCGGACCCGAGGTCGAGGTGAAGGAGCGCGCTCCACTCCAGGACGCCCCCAGCACGATGCCGATCGCGGCGATCTCGTCCTCGGCCTGGACGATGAGGAAGTTGTTCTGGTAGGTGGTCTCGCCGTTCTCGCCCGTCACCGCCACCCGGCGGTACTTCTGGCACAGGCGCTGGAAGTTGTCCATCACCGCCGTCGCCGGGGTGATCGGATACCAGCCGGTGACCGTCGCGCCCGCGTAGAGGCACCCCAGGGCCGCCGCGGTGTTGCCGTCGATGAGGATGGACTCGTTCGTCGCCGACATCGGGGCGACCGAGAAGGGCAACGGGCACGAGAAGTTCTCGATCGCGTAGTCGTAACCCAGTTGCAGGGCCTTCTGGTTCGACTCTCGCAGGTGCTCGTTGCGCGCGAAGGTCTCGGCGAGCAGTTGGGCGACGATGTCGACGTCGATGCCCAGCAGCGCGACCAGGCTGCCGGCGTAGGCGATGTTCTTCATCAGGATCCGCTCGCGCGGGGCGACGAAGTTCTCGATGCACATCGTCGCGAGCGGCACGCCGAGGAAGGTGACGTCCTCGCGCGCGAGGTCCGGGTCGAGCGGCCAGGACGAGTCGTAGAGCACGTAGCCGCCGTGGACCACGTCGGCGATGTCCTCGCGGTACGTCGCCGAGTTCATCGCCACCATGAGGTCGTAGTCGAGCGAGCGAGCGGTGTGGCCCTGCGCGTTCACGCGGATCTCGTACCAGGTGGGCAGGCCCTGGATGTTGGAGGGGAAGAGGTTCTTGCCCGACACCGGCACCCCCATGCGAAAGATCGCCTGCATGAGCAGGCTGTTGGCGCTGGCCGACCCGGTGCCGTTCACGTTGGCCAACTTCACCGAGAAGTCGTTCACGGTCGGCGCGTGGGCGAGGACGTCGAGGGACATGGCTAACTCCTGACGGTGCCGGCCGCGCGCACCGGGATGTGGTGCACGCTGGCGGCGTAGGGGATCTCGAGGGTGAACTCCTCCATGTCCCACGCCGAGGTGGGACAGCGCTCCGCGCACAGACCGCAGTGCACGCAGACGTTCTCGTCCTTGACCATGACGCGCCCGGTCTGGGGCAGTGCGCCGGAGACGAAGAGGGGCTGGTCGCGGTTGGGCGAGGGCGCCGAGAGGCGGCCGCGCAGGTCGTTCTCCTCACCGTTGGTGGTGATCGTCAGACACTGCACGGGGCAGATGTCGATGCACGCGTCGCACTCGATGCAGAGCCTCTCCTGGAAGGCCGTCTGCACGTCGCAGTTGAGGCAGCGCTGGGCCTCGCGCGCGGTCTGCTCGGCGGTAAATCCCAACTCCACCTCGAGGTTCAGCGCCTCGAAGCGCCGGGTCAGCTCGACGTGGCTCATCTGCTGGCGCGGCGAGGGGTTGTAGTCGTTGTGGTAGCTCCACTCGTTCATGCCCATCTTCGTGCTGACGAGTCCCATCGCGTCGCGGGGGCGCTCGGCGACGTCCTCGCCGCGGCAGTGTCGGTCGATCGAGATCGCGGCCTGGTGCCCGTGGGCCACGGCCCAGATGATGTTCTTGGGCCCCCAGGCGGCGTCGCCGCCGAAGAAGACGCCGGGGCGCGTCGACTGGAAGGTGGTGGTGTCGACGATCGGCATGTCCCACTCGCCAAACTCGAGGCCGAGGTCGCGCTCGATCCACGGGAAGGCGTTCTCCTGGCCGATCGCGAGGATGACGTCGTCGCAGGGGACGATGACGGTGTCGGTGACCGTGGAGTGGCGTGCGCCCTCGTCCCACTCGACGACGTCGAACTCCATGCCCACCAGGCGGCCGTTCTCGATCACGAAGCGCTTGGGCGCGTGGTTGACGACGATCTCGACGCCTTCTTCCTCGGCGTCCTCGAGCTCCCACGGCGAGGCCTTGAAGTACTCGCGGGGACGCCGCGCCATGACCTTGATGTCATCGGCCCCCACGCGACGCGAGGTGCGACAGCAGTCCATCGCGGTGTTGCCCACGCCGATGATCAGCACGCGCCGGCCGATCTGTTCGACGTGGCCGAAGCTGACCGACTCGAGCCAGTCGATGCCGATGTGCACGTGCTCGGGGTCGTCGTAGCGCCCCGGCAGGTCGAGCTCCTTGCCGCGCGGCGCGCCCACGCCGACGAACACGGCGTCGAAGCCCTCGTCGAGGAGGGCCTTCATCGAGGTGACCGGGGAGTTGTAGCGAATGTCGACGCCCATGTCCAAGATGACGCCGGTCTCCTCGTCGAGGACGCGGTCGGGCAGGCGGAACTCGGGGATGTTGGTGCGCATCAGGCCGCCGGGGCGGTCGAACTTCTCGAACATCACGACCTCATATCCCAGGGGCATCAGGTCGTTGGCCACGGTGAGCGACGAGGGACCCGCGCCGATGCAGGCCACGCGCTTGCCGTTCTTCTCGCTCGGCGCCACCGGCAGGCGTCCAGCGAGGTCGCCCTTGAGATCCGAGGTGACGCGCTTCAAGCGGCAGATCGCGACGGGACTGCCGTCGACGCGTCCGCGCCGGCACGCCGGCTCACAGGGCCGGTCGCACGTGCGCCCGAGCACGCCGGGAAAGACGTTCGACTGGCGATTGAGCAGGTAGGCGTCGTCGAAGCGGCCCTGGGCGATGAGCCGGATGTAGCCGGGAACGTCGGTGTGGGCCGGACAGGCCCACTGGCAATCGACCACACGGTGGTAGTACTCGGGCTCGCCCGTGTTGGTCGGTTCCACGCAGCATCCTCCTTGAGGCCCACACGAGCGCGGCGCCGCGACGCCACGCTCACGAACTAGTCGTACTGTACTCCCCGCCCTCGAGGACCAAATGCCCACGATCGGGGCCATTGGTCACGCGCGACGTCGAACGAAGCGTCGTGGGCGGTTCTCGTAGACTCTGAAAAAGCGACGAAGGGATAACGGTGCGACGCACGCGAATCGTGGCCACCATTGGTCCGGCCTCGGAGAGTGACGAGGTCATCAAGGATCTGATCGAGGCCGGCGTCGACGTATTTCGTCTCTCCTTCGCCCACGGTGACATCCCCTCGGGCGTCGAGCGGCTGCGCCGCGTGCGCGCGCTGGCCCCTGACGTGGCGATCATGGTCGACATCCCCGGGCCCAAGATCCGCGCCGGCTCCTTCGGTGCCCAGGCCGTCGAGCTCGTCAGCGGCAGTCGCGTCGAACTGGTCGAGGGCTTCGGCGAGATCTCCACGGCCGAGCGCATCGTCGTCGAGCGCGAGGATGTCCTGACTCTGCTGCGAAGCGGTGACAAGGTCCACATCGGTGACGGTGGCGTCTCGCTCGAGATCGTCTCCTCGGGCGACACCGTGCGCGCGCTCGTCGCCGCGGGTGGCATGGTCACCGGTAAGCCCGGGCTCTCCCTGCCGTCGTCGCTGCTCAACGACCGCCTGCCGACGGCCGATGACCGCGCGCGCCTCGAGGCGTTGCGCGAGGAGGAGTTCGAGATCCTCGCGGTCTCCTTCGTGCGCTCGGCTTTTGACATCGTCTCCACGCGCAGCGTGCTCTCGCGCGACGACATTCTGATCATGGCCAAGATCGAGACCAGCGAGGGCGTGACGAACCTCGACGAGATCATCGCGGTCTCGGACGCGATCATGGTGGCCCGCGGCGACCTGGGCGTGCGCATGCCCATCGAGGAGGTTCCCCACCTCCAGAAGAACATCGTGCGCCACGGCATCCGCTACGCGCGTCCCGTGGTCGTGGCCACCCAGATGCTCGAGTCCATGACCCACGCCCAGGTGCCCACGCGCGCCGAGGTCACCGACGTGGCCAACGCCGTCTTGGACGGGGCGAGCGCGGTGATGCTCTCGGGCGAGACGGCGATCGGTGACGACCCGGTCGCCACGGTGGTGACGATGGATCGCATCGTGCGCCGCGCCGAGGCCTACTTTCCCTACGAGCAGTGGGGTGCCGGTCTGGGCGTCCAGGAGACGGTCGGCACGGGCACCCAGTCTCTGCGCATCACCGCCGCCATCACCGGCGCGGCCTGGCGCGCGGCCATGGAGGAGAAGGCCGTCGCCATCGTGGCCTGCACCCGTTCGGGCATGACCGCGAGGGCGATCTCGCGCTTTCGCCCGCCGATGCCCATCGTCGCGATCACCCCCAGTGAGGGCACCGCGCGCCAGCTGCGCAGCTCGTGGGGCGTGCAGGAGACCTACCTGTCGCCCTACACCGACATCGACGACCTCTGCGAGTTCGCGGTCAGCCAGTTGAAGGTCTCGGGCACGGCCAAGGTCGGCGACACCGTGATCGTGATGGCGGGCTCCACCTCCGGTGGGGCACAGGTGACCGACACGGTGCGACTGGTCATCGTCACCTAGTTACTTCGCACCCACCTTGGGGGCTTCGGCGAAGTGGTGGTGGCTGGCGCTGAAGCGCCCGCGACCGCCCGTGAGAGCGCGCAGTTCGAGGCCGTAGCGCATCAACTCGCCCTCGGGGACGTGGGCGGCGATCACCGTGTCGCCGCGTTCGTCCTGGTCGGTGCCGATCACGCGTCCGCGCCGTCCCGAGAGGTCGGTCAACACGTCACCGAGGTAGTCGCTGGGCACCGTCACCTCGACGGCCATGATGCGCTCGAGCAGCGCCGTGCCGGACTTCTCGAGCGCCGCGCGCAGAGCCATGGAGCCGGCCGTCTCGAAGGCCGCCTCGGAGGAGTCCACACTGTGGGCCTTGCCGTCGTAGAGGGTCGCGCGCACGCCGATCACCGGCTGGCCCGCCGGTCCGCCGTGGGACATCGCCTTTTCTATCCCGTTCCTCACCGCGCCGATGTACTGGCGCGGCACCGCGCCGCCCACCACGGCGTCGACGAACTCGAAGGGCTCGGTGGGCGCGAGCGGTTCGATCTTGACGTTGACGACCGCGAACTGGCCGTGGCCGCCGGTCTGCTTCTTGAGTCGCCCCTCGACGTCAGCCGGCGCCTTGATGGTCTCGAAGTAGGCGACCGGTGGCGGCGCCCAGGCGACGTCGACGCCGTAACGGCGCTTGAGCCTCTCCTGGACGACTTGGAGGTGCATCTCGCCCATCGCGTCGACCACGAGCGAGCGCGACACGGGATCGTGGCGCACCTCGAGGGAGGGATCCTCCTCCACCAGACGGTGCAGGGCGGTGGAGACCTTCTCGTCATCGCTCGCCGCCGCGACCACGGCGGCCGAGAGCGCGTGGGCGCGACGTGCGCCCGATACTGCGGCCAAGTCCCGGGCCGGACGCGCGAGGATGTCGCCGACGCGCACGTTGTTCAACTTGGCGAAGGCCACGACGTCGCCGGCGACGGCGCGCTCGGTGGGCTGGAGCTTGGATCCGACGAGGTAGCTCAGCGCGTGGAGCCTCTCCTCGGAGCGCGTGCGCGAGTTCGTGACCGTCACGTCGCCGGTGATCGTGCCCGCGACCACCTCGCAGACGACGATGCGCCCGACGTAGGGGTCGACGATGACCTTGAAGGCGCGCAGCACGAGGTCGGCGTCGGGGGAGCGATCGAGGTGGACGAGCTCGCCGTGCTCGAGCATCGGGATCGGCCGGCTCTCGGCGATCTCGTCGAGCAGGGTGATCAGGCGGTCGACGCCGATCGAGGCCGTGACCGACCCGCAGGTGACGGGCACGATGCGGCCCTCGACCATGAGGTGCCCGAGCACCGTCTCGAGCTCGCCCATCTCGGGCGTCTCGCCCTCGAGGTAGCGCTCGGTGAGAGAGTCGTCACCGACCACGATCGCCTCGAGCAGGCTCGCACGCACGCGGGTCTCGAGCTCGGCGAGTTCGGCCGGCACGGGTCCGTGGCTCGTGCCCGAGGAGGAGTACGTGATGGCCTCGTCGGCGAGCAGGTCGACGACGCCACTGAACGTGGCCCCGAGGCCGATAGGCAGCTCGAGGGGCGCGAGGGTCGGGCCGATCAGGCGCTCGAGCGCCGAGAGGGTGGATTCGAAGTCGGCGCGCTCGGCGTCGAGCATGTTGATGAAGACGACGACCGGCACGCCGGCGTCACGACAGAGGTCCCAGAGCACCGCGGTGTCATTCGTCACACCGTTGACCGCACCCACCACGAGGAGGGCCACGTCGGCCACGTCGAGGGCGCGTTCGACCTCGGCGTAGAAGTCGATGAAGCCGGGCGTGTCGAGGAGGGTGAGCTTGTCTTCGCCGACCCACACCGGGGCCATCGCGATGCCGAGCGACGTGTGGTGGCGTCGCTCTTCCGGATCATTGCCGGCGATCGTCGAGCCATCCTCGACTCTGCCGGCCTTGTTGAGTCCTCCGGTCGCGACGACGAGGGCGTCGAGCAGTGAGGTCTTGCCCACTCCTCCTCGGCCGACGATCGCGACGGTACGCGCCTTGGGGTGGCGGAGTATCGAGTCCATGGACACCTCGATTCATGTAGCAAGTTGCCCTCACCGTACCCCCGCGCGAGCCCTCGGTGCCCAGTGACGTTGGACCCGACCGTTACCGTCGCGGTGCTTGACTGGGACGTGGTGAAGGTTGCGCTGCCTCTCGACAAGCACGAGTGGCACCCCTCGATGCTGGCCGGTCA
>JAJXXB010000029.1 GCA_021781315.1 Actinomycetes bacterium
TCCGCGGGTGGTCGCGTCGAGGCGCAGGTCGCCCACTTCGACCAGAACGCCGCCCAGGAGGGAGGCGTCGTCGACTTCGAGCAGTTCGACCGAGTGTCCGGTCAGCGTTGCGAGCGACGTCGAGAGCTCGCTGCGGCTCACCTCGTCGAGGGCGCGCGCGCTGTGCACGCGCGCGACGCGCCAGTCGTGGGCCCGGGCGACGAAGTCGACCAGGAAGTCGAGGGTGCCGACGAGGTCGCGCGGGCGTCCGCCCTCGACCACGAAGCGCGCGAGGGCGAGTGTCGTCGCGTCGACGCGTCCTTCGAGGAGCTGGTCGGTCGCGCCCAATCGCGCCACTAGGTCGGCGTCGCGGTCCAAGAGGAGACGGCGCAGGGCGTCGTGGGACTCCACGGCGCGCGCCCAGGCGAAGAGCTCGTCACCGATGCGCGTGAAGTCCTCGGTCGGGGTGTCCTCGAGCTGCGCGTCGGCGAAGCCCGCGACGCGAGCGCGCGCGGCGAGCAGCGCGAGACCCGCGAGGTCGAGCGCGCCGGTCTCGGACAGCGTGCGCGCCATCACCGCGAGTTCGGCGAAGGCGTGGGCGACTTCCTGGGCGGGGACCCGGGCGGCCGCGTACACCGCGAGGCGTCGCGTCGTCGCCTCGACCTTGTCGACCAGAAGGTCGTTCAACACGTTGGCGCGCGTCACGCCGCTCAACGAGGTGTCGGCCAGGAAGCCGCGCAGGTCCGCGCGGGCGAGAACGGTCTGCTCGAGGGTGGTCAGCTCCCCGGCGACGCGGGTGCGTCCCGCGTCGTCGAGCGCACCCAACAGCGCGCTGGCGAATCCTTCGAGCCGAGACTGCATGATCAGTCGTCCGTCCCGCGGGTCTGGGCGCCGATGGCCGCGACGGCCTCGCGCACGAGCTCCTGGTGGGCGCTCTGGTCGACCTCGCGACCGACGATCGTCGCGACGAGGTCGAAGACGATCTCGCCGATGCGCGCCGAGGCCTCGTCGACGGCGCGCTGACGCGCGGCGGCGACTTCGACCTGGGCCGAGGCGACGATGCGGTCGTACTCGGCCTGGGCGCGTCCGCCGGCCTCGGCCTTGAGCTGGTCCGCGGTCGCCTGGGCGGCGGCCACGATCTCACGGGCGTTGTCGCGCGCGTCGTTGAGAATGCGCTGACGCTCGTCGTCGGAGGCGGCGGCCTCGGCTCGGGCGGCGTCGGCGGCCTCGAGGGCGGTGCGGATCTTCTCCTGGCGCGCCTCGAGCGCGCCGTTGATGGGCGGCACGATGTACTTGGTGACCAGGTACAGGATCACCGCCACCACGAGCAATTCGACGAAAAACGTCCCGTTGGGAAGCAGGAACACGGACTCAGCGAACATCATCTCTTTCGACCTTCTTTCACGATGCCGTTGGGAAACGGCGTCTGGCTACTGCGCCTTGAAGACGTAGACGAAGACGACCATGAACAGCAGGTTGATGAAGTACATGGCTTCGACCAGACCCACGGTCAGGAAGAAGTACTGACGGGCCTTGTTCTCGATCTCGGGCTGGCGGGCGATGGCCGCGATCGTCTGGCTACCGGCCAGACCGTCACCGATGGCCGCACCGATGGCGCCGCCGCCGAGGGCGAGTCCACCGCCGACCAGCGCGCCGGCGACGCGTACCGCCGACCCGATGTCTGAAGCATTTGCCATTGTGTTATTCCTCCTGGGTTGGGTTACTACGAGGCCGTCAGGGCCTCGGTCGAGGCCGTTTCGTGTTCGTCGGCGTGATCGTTGCTCATCGCCATGCCGAAGTACAGGATCGTCAGCAGCATGAAGATGAACGCCTGGATGGCGCCGATAAACAGGTCGAAGGGCTTCCAGATGATCTCGCCGAAGGGCACGACGTAGATCGGAAGCAGAGTGGTCATGACGAGGATCATCAGGCCACCGGAGAAGATGTTGCCGAAGAGACGGAAGGTCAGCGTGATGGGCTTGGTGATCTCTTCGATGATGTTGATCGGCGCCAGCGCCGAGTAGGGCTGGGCGTAGTGACGCAGGTAGCCGCGAATTCCGCGGGCGCGGATCGACTCGACGTGGACCCAGACGATCACGAGCAGCGCCATGGCCAGGGGCAGGTTGACGTCGCTCGTCGGCGAGGGCAGGATCTCGGCCGAGACGCCCGGTTGCAGCGCCGAGGGGATGAAGCCGATCCAGTTCGAGATCAGCACGAACATGAAGACCGTCATGCCAATGGGCACGAAGCGGCGGCCCTTGGGCCCGATCGCCGAGGCGGCGAGGTCGCTCACCTGCTCATAGAGCAGCTCCCAGATCAGCTGGAGCTTGCCCGGCACGCCCGAGGTGACCTTGGCGCGCATGCGAAAGGCCAGGGTCAGGAAGATGACGGCCGCGAGGATCGTGGAGGTCGCGATGTCGGCGTCGATGGCGAGTCCCAGGATGTGAATCGTGGGGTGGACGCCGACGTGGATCTCCTTGGCCGCGTACAGCGTCCTCACTCGATTCCTCCCTTATCCGCCACCACGCGCAACACGTTGAGGACGAACACGATCTGATAAAGCACAAGCCCTGACACAATACCGATTCCTAGAGGGGCGTTCAGCCAGACGACGCCCAGGATGACGATGGTCATCACGACGAGGCGAGAGGCGGTCTTTCCCCCCAGCTGGCGGCGCACCGCCTTGTTGGACTGCTCACCCTTGAGTTCCACGCGTGCGGCCTGACGGTCGAGGAATCGCAGGTTGATGACGGCGAGCGCCACGCCGAGCGCCACGCCGAGCGCGGCGAGGGGCGGGGCCACGAACGCGGCCACGAGGAAGCCCACGAAACCGACCAGGATGGCTGACAAGGTGGTGCGGCGAAGCAGGCGCGGGAGGGTCTGGGCGGGTAGGTTTTCGAGCACAAGCAATGGGTTTCTCTAGAGGAAACGTCGGACTTGCTTCACTACGCTCAGCACGGCGACGACCGTCCCCAACACTACCCCGAACAGCAATCCCCCCGGAGCGATGTTCCAGGCGTGATCGATCCACAGGCCGAGTGCGACGCCGCCACCTTCGCACAGGGCGATGGTCATGCCCATCGTGGCGAAGACCGCCACGCCCGGCAGATCGCGCGTCGGCTGGTGGAAGCGATCCGGTTCCTCCTGGTCGTGAGGTTCTTCGAGAGGTTCCGTCATCGGCGAACCCGCTCGGGGCTCTCGTCGACCTCGGGGCGCCGGTGCGCCAGGCGGGTAGCCAACGGCGAGAACCACGTGAAGAGAGCGATCAGCATCAGCGCGACGCCGAAGGGGATGAAGACGTTGGTGGCGGGCTCGAAGAGGGGAAAGAGCACGAAGGCGCACAAGAGGGCCGTCCAGAGCCAGAGGATGACGACCGTGCGCCTATGGCCGTGGCCCAAACGCATCAGGCGGTGATGGATGTGGTTCTTGTCCGGGGTGTGAAAGCCCTGCCCGGAGAGCGTGCGACGCACGAAGGCCCACGTGGCGTCGATCAGGGGGACCCCCAGGATGAAGACGGGGATGAGTAGCGGCGCGAAGAAGAAGAAGGTCACCCCGCTCGCCGGCGGGGTGCGCCCGCCAATCACCATCGTCGAGGCGCTCATCAAGAGCCCGAGCATGAGGGCTCCGGCGTCGCCCATGAAGAGCTTCGCCGGATGGAAGTTGTCGCGCAGGAAGCCCAGGCTGATCCCGCAGGTGACCGCGGCCACCAGCGGGCCGACGTTGGTCACCGGCAGCAGGCCCAGGTCCTCCAGGCGCAGTCCGTAGACGCACAGGGTTCCCGACGCGATCGTGACGATCCCGGCCGCCAGGCCGTCGAGCCCGTCGATGAGATTCACCGCATTAGAGAGCGCGAAGACCCACACCGCGGTGATGACCGGCAGGATCGAGGGCCCGAGCACGACGAATCCCGCGAAGGGCAGCTTGAGCTGATACATCGTGGCACCCGAGAAGTACAGAACCGAGGCGGCGAGGAACTGGCCGGCCACCTTGGCCGGGGCGCTCATCTCGCGAAAGTCGTCGACCACGCCCACCACGAAGATGACCCCGGCGGCGATGAGGACGCCGATCATCTCGTGGCTCGAGGAGATCACCGCGCGCAGCGGCGTGATCGCGACCGCGACGATCAGCGCGACGCACAGCCCGATGAACATCGCCGCTCCCCCGCCGTAGGGGGTGACGGCCTGGTGGACCTTGCGCTCGTCGGGTTGGGCGGTGTAGCCCACCTTGATCGAGATCGCGCGCGCCGGGCGGTCGGCGAGCATCGTCACGAGCGCCCCGACGACCATCACCACCGCGTAGGCCGCAAGGTTGTTCACGGCTAGTTCGTGAAGGCGCCGTACGGATTGAAGGCGCGACAGAGCTCGCCCACCTCGGCGCGCACCGCGCCGATCTGGGCGTCGTCGGCGCGCCCGCGCAGAGCGCGGGCCATCAGCGTGGCCACCCGGGCGAACTCGTCCTCGCGCAGCCCGGCCGTCGTCTCGGCGGCGGTGCCCACGCGCAGGCCCGAGGTGATGAAGGCGCTGCGCGGGTCGTCGGGGATGGTGTTGCGGTTCGTGGTGATGCCGGCGCGGTCCAGGACCTCCTGGGCCTCCTTGCCGGTGAGCTCCTCGTCGAAGGTGCGCAGGTCGAGCAAGACCATGTGGTTCTCGGTGCCGCCGGAGACCATGCGGAACCCCTCGGCGGCGAGCGCGGCGCCAAAGGCGATCGAATTCTTCACGATCTGCTCGGTGTAGGTCGCGAACGACGGCTGGGCGGCCTCGCGAAAGGCCACCGCCTTGGCCGCGATCGAGTGCTCCAGGGGTCCGCCCTGCTGACCCGGGAAGACCGCGGAATCGATCTTCTTCGCGTGCTCCTCGCGGCACAGGATCGCCCCGCCGCGCGGCCCGCGCAGGGTCTTGTGCGTCGTGAAGGCCACGACGTCGGCGTAGGGCACCGGGTTGGGGTGCGAGCCGCCGGCGATCAGGCCGGCCACGTGGGCCGAGTCGAACATGAGTAACGCCCCCACCTCGTCGGCGATCTCGCGGAAGGGGGCCGGGTCGATTCGCCGCGCGTAGGCGGTCGCGCCGGCGACGATCAGCTTGGGCCGGTGTTCGAGGGCCAGGTCGCGCACGTTGTCGAAGTCGATGATCTCACCCGGCGCGTCCGGATCGTCCGAGCGCGGCGTCACGCCGTAGGAGACGAAGTGCCAGGCCTTGGACGTCATCGACGCGGGCGAGCCGTGCGTGAGGTGCCCGCCCTGGTCGAGGCGCATCGCGAGGATGGTGTCGCCGGGGGCCAACAGCGCCTGGTAGACGGCGACGTTGGCGTTGGCCCCGCTGTGGGGCTGGACGTTGGCGTGGTCGGCGCCGAAGAGCGCCGTCAGGCGCCGACGCGCGAGGTCCTCGACCTCGTCGACGATCTGATTGCCGCCGTAGTAGCGCCGCCCGGGGTAGCCCTCGGCGTACTTGTTGGTGAGGATCGATCCCGTCGCGGCCATCACCGCGGGGGAGGCGAAGTTCTCGCTGGCGATGAGCTGGAGCGTCGTGGTCTGGCGCTGCCACTCTTGGGCGAGGAGGTCGGTCACCTCGTCGTCGTTGGTGATCCAGGCGTCAAAAGGTGAGCTCACGGCTGCCTCTCTGTCAAGGCCGCGTCGAGCGCGGACAGTTTCGCGATGCGTTGGAGATGGCGCCCCTCGCCGGGAACGGCCGCGAGCCAGGCCGCCAGGGCCTCGATGGCGACCGACTCGCCGATCAGGCGTGCGCCGAGGCAGAGCACGTTGGCGTGGTTGTGCTCACGCGCGAGGTGCGCTGAGGTCACGTCGTGCACGAGGGCCGCGCGGATGCCCGGGACCTTGTTCGCGGCGATGGAGACGCCGATCCCCGAGCCGCACACGACCACGCCCAGGTCCGCGTCGCCCGCGGCGACGAGTCGCGCGGCGGCCGCGGCGAAGTCCGGGTAGTCGACGGACGCAACGGATGAATCAGTGCCCACGTCGGAGACCTCGTGACCCCAGTCGGCCAGCGTTCTCGCCAACAGGCTCTTCAAGTCGTAGCCGGCGTGGTCGGATCCCAGGGCCACACGCATCGCCCCCACCCTACCTGTCGACCGTTCCCCTCCTTCTGATCGTGAGAGCCTTCACTAGGATCGGGCCAATGGAGCGTCCCGGAATCGCCCCGCCTCTCGCCTCGGCGCTCGATACCACCTCGGAGCGCTACCTCACCAACCGCGCGGACATGCTCGAACAACTCGCGGTGATCGACGACTTGCTCGATCAGGCCGAGGCCGGCGGCGGAGAGGCCGCCATGAACCGCATGCGCAGCCGCGGCAAGATGCCCGTGCGCGAGCGCATCGCCGCGGTGCTCGATCCCGACTCGCCCTTCCTCGAGATCTCCCCGCTCGCGGGCTACGGCTCGGACTACGCCATCGGCGGCGGCATGGTGGTGGGCATCGGGGTGATCGCCGGCACCGAGTGCGTCATCATGGCCAACGACCCCTCGGTGCTCGGCGGCGCGTTGACCGCCTATTCGGCCAAGAAGTGGATGCGGGCCCTGGAGATCGCGCGCGACAACGAGATCCCCTACGTCAGCTTCGTCGAGTCCGCCGGGGCGGACCTGCGCGTGGGCGGCGGCAGCGGCCGTATGGGCACCGGTCACTTCGCCGAGAGCGGCCGTTTCTTCTACGACCTCATCGAGCTGTCCAAGATGCGCGTGCCGACCGTGTGCGTCGTCTTTGGCTCCTCGACCGCCGGTGGCGCCTACCAGCCCGGGCTCTCGGACTACAACATCGTGGTGAAGGACCAGTCCAAGGTCTTCCTCGCGGGACCGCCCCTCGTCAAGATGGCCACCGGCGAGCAGTCCGACGACGAGACCCTCGGCGGCGCGCGCCTGCACGCGGAGGTCTCGGGGCTCGGCGACTACTTCGCCGAGGACGAGATGGACGCGCTGCGGATCTGTCGCGAGGTGGTGGGTCACCTCAACTGGCGAAAGCGCGGCCCCGGTCCGAGCGTCGTCGACGTCCCGCCGCGCTACGACGCCGAGGAGCTGCTCGGTCTGATCAGTCGCGACCTGCGTCAGGCCGTCGACGTGCGCGACGTGATCGCGCGCGTGGTGGATGACTCGCGCTTCGAGGAGTTCAAGGCCCGCTACGGCGAGACCCTGGTCTGCGGGTGGGCCTCGATCCACGGCTATCCGGTGGGGATCCTCGGCAACAACGGGGTGATCCAGCCGCGCGCCGCCGAAAAGGCGGGTCAGTTCATCCAGCTGTGCAACCAGATCGACGTGCCCCTCATCTTCTTTCAGAACATCACGGGCTACATGGTGGGACGCGACGCCGAGGCCGAGGGGATCATCAAGAAAGGCTCCCAGATGCTCAACGCGGTGACCAACTCGACGGTCCCGCACCTCACCGTCATCCTCGGGGCCTCCTACGGTGCCGGCACCTACGGCATGTCGGGCCGCGCCTTCGGCAACCGCTTCACCTTCCTCTGGCCGACGGCGAAGATCGCCGTCATGGGTCCCAAGCAGATCGCCGGCGTGATGAGCCAGGTGCGCCGCGCCGCCGCCGAGCGCAAGGGCGAGGCCTTCGACGAAGAAGAGGACGCCAAGATC
>JAJXXB010000132.1 GCA_021781315.1 Actinomycetes bacterium
CTACGGCTGGTACGTGGGCTGGATCTACGGCTTCGCCCTGCTCGCGACGGTCGCCTCGGTCGACTCGGGCGCGGTGCTCTACATCGTGGACCTGTGCAACCTCTGGTTCAAGACCAACCTCAACCCGTCCAACCACGTCACGATCTTCGTGATCGTCGGAATCTTCTTCGTGCTCTCGGGGCTGCTCAACGCCGTCGGCGCGAAGATCATGGGCCGCGTCGCGAACCTCGGTGTCTACGTCGAGACGATCGGCACGTTCGGCGTCTTCCTCGCCCTCGCGATCCACGGCTTTCACCAGGGCTTCGGGTTCCTCTTTTCCTCCCAGCACGTCGAGAGCGTCGCCCAGAACCCCTTCGGCGTGAACCTGACCGGAAACTGGCTGCTCGGGGCGGCCCTCGTCGCCGTGCTCGCCAACGCCTACATCTTCTACGGCTTCGAGTCGGCCGGGGACATCTCCGAAGAGACGCTCAACGCACACCACAACGTGCCCCGGGCCATGCGAAACGCCCTCCTCTACGGCGGCATCGCCTCGTTCGTCCTGGTGCTCGGGCTCTTGCTCGCCACACCCAAGACGGGCATCAAGGGCGTGGTCTCGGGTGGCATCCCCGTGGTGCTCGCCCAGTTGCCCAGCTACGTCACTGACTTCTTCTTGGTGATGGTGGTCGTCGCCTTCTTCAGTTGCGGTACCGCCGTGCAGGGCGCGGGAGCGCGCGTCGCCTACGCGCTCGCGCGCGACGGCGCCGTGCCGAGCAGCGACTGGGTGAAGAAAGTGTCGCCACGCTTCAAGACGCCCGCCAACGCGATCGCCATCGGGGTGGTCGTGCCGTTCCTCTTCATGCTCTTGGTGCTCGTGAACCCGACCAAGCCCATCCACATGCTCTGGTTCACCTACCCGGCCAACGTCAACGCCCTCTACGCGCTGGTGTCCTTCGCCGTCTCGGGGATCTACCTGTCGTTCTTCTTGACCGTCCTCGGCGCATTCATCGCGCGACTGCGCGGCTGGCAACCGAGCGGCTCGTTCAAGTTGGGCCGGTGGGGGGTCCCGGTGACCGTGACGGGAATGGCGTATCTGTTGGTCATGCTCGTGAACATCGTGTGGCCGAGCTCGCTCGCGAGTGGACGCGCCCTCTTTAACTACGGGTGGATCACCTTGCTCGTCATGTTCGTCATCGTCGCCATCGGCGCGATCTACGAGAGCATCGCGCGCCCCGACCGGCGAGTCGCCACGCACCGCATCGAAGAGCCCATCACCGCGATCGAGTAATCGGGGCGAACCAACTCGACGAGATCAGACGACTCGTCCCCGAGGGTCCCTTCCAACGGCAGGGCCCTCGTGAAACCGGGTCGAGACCTCCCGTGAGATCGTGCGGGGCGGCTCGGTTTTCTGCGCCGCGGGTCGCGTCGACCCGGCCTCGGCCATGTTCGAGCCGGCGGCCGATTCGTAGCGGATCACCCGGCCCGCCATGGGCCAGGTCGCCAACCACGTCGTCGGTCCCAGAGCGAAGTGCGGTGTCGGACATCTCCCCACACGCACGCGCCGTGCCCTGGCAGTGCCGTCGTGCGTGTTCGCGCCTCGATCACGCACTAAAGGCGTGATCGAGGTCGTCGCTCTGGTCGAGCAAGGTTCAGGTTGTCGCGTGCCACCCTCGGGGACAGACTGAGCCCGCCATGGTGTAGTGCCGTGTTGCCGACCCGCGAGCACACGTCAACCCCGGCGCAGCGGCGAAGGCGTCCATCGAGGTCGCGTATGGTGTGCCGTAACCAGTGATCACCTGCACCCCGTAGGGAACGAACAGCGAGAGTCCCGTGAAGGTGCACGAGGTCGTCGACGTGTTCTCGGTGAAGCCAGTGGGGTCGCGGTACCCGAGTAGCAGGACGCATCGGTAGGGCGCACTGCCGCCGGACCACGTGAGTGCCAGCGTCGGGCCCGTGCGCGTCGCCACGAGCGATCGGGGGTGACTGAGGCTCAGGTCGGCGAGCGGAACAGCCACGATATTCTGCCCGTCGTAATTGCCCACGTACAAGGTGTTGTTCACGACCGTAAGCGGCTGGGGCCCATCGACGGCGGGCGTCGAGTTATCGGCGACGTCGAACAGTTCACCGTTGGTAAACGTCGCCGGGTTCCCGGTCGACTCGACCTGAGTCAACTGGGGCGCCGTCACCATCACGATGGACGGGTACCCTGCATTCGGATAGTAGGTACCGCTGTAGAGATTCCCGGCCGAATCGAACGCGAGGCCCGTCAATCCACCAGAATCGCCAGCGCCCCAGTCGATGACGACTTGGGCGCCGTTGCCGACGGTGGCGGGCGACGTGAGCGACGCGAGGGTCGACGCCGGGACCTCGTCGACTTGGCCATCGTACTTATCAGCGACGAAGAGGTTGCCCGCTGCGTCAAAAACCATCTGCTGCAGATCGCCGTCGCTCGCAGTTGTCAACACCGTGGAGATCGCGGAAGTGGCGAGATCCACCCGATAGACGTCGCCCGTCCTCTGGTCCGAGACGTAGAGGTACTGACCACCCGGGCTCAGGACCAGTCCCGATAGGTCGGACCAGGGCCTCGCGAGCGACAGGGTTGAGGTCGTATTGGTCGCGGGGTGGTACACGTAGATGTTGGTGTCTGAGCTATTCGTGAAATAGATGGTTCCGTCACTCGCGACCGCGATACCGGCGTCCCACTGACCCGCCGTCGCTGCGGTCGTCGTCACGGGAGCAGGCAGTGGCTGAACGGGTTGCCCGGTTGCGGCCTGCGTCAGTTGCGTCGCGGAGAAGTCGTAGAGCGGGCTCGCCGAATCGCTCGTGTACGAATAACTGAGGAGACCCCCGTTGCCATCGGGCGCGAGACCGTAGGACTGACCGATGTTGTTGGCCACCGTGTACCACTCGCCGGCGGACGTCACGGCACTGAACGAGGTGCCCCCTGCTGCGGCGGCGACAACCGGAACGCCCAGGCCGATCACCAGCGTACCAATGCAACAGGCAACTGCGCGTCGAAGGCTCACCATCGCGTCGTCCTCTCTCAACTCGCGCCTGCTTGGAGGCGTCAATAAAATCGTAGTACACCTGTTGGTCGGGTTAATCAGTACGTCGCTCTTCTCAAGCAGTGCCGTACCACTCACCGCCGATACTGCTCCGCGAAGGTCCGCGTGGCGGCCAGCACAGAGCCGAAGGGCACGGGCAACGCGACGTCCCACGACGAACATGACTCGAGCGTGACCGAGTCCGCTCGGCGGATGGCGCTTCGTTCAGCCGATCCCGATTACCAAGACCACAAACGCCCGACCGCTCGAAACCTCTTCCGGCTCGCGAGCACGCCACGAAGGCGGCCGCGCACGATGCCACCATGGTCACCTCGAATCGCGCCACACAACCAGTGCCCACCGAGCAGCCGCACGACCCGACGAGGTCGACCGCGCTCGGAGCCCGCTCGGCCCACGACTGGGAGTCACGCCCACGATGGCTGCGGCGGCGCCGTTGACGTCGCCGCCTGCGGGGTTCGAACACCACGATCGCTACGTGCCACGCCTGTTCACCAGTCAGGCGTACGCAACGCCCGTCCACGCGTCGATCACCATCACCCGCTCAACACTCACCTCGTAGAGTGCCATCTGGTCGTATCGACGGGCGAGGGCGACGGCCAGGTCTCGATCGGTGAGCGCGACCCCCACCTCGATCGGGTGGACGCCACGTGAATCGCGCGCGCGGGTCGGTGCCACCATCACGCCACGCACGCTGAGCCGCGCCGCCAAATCGGCGCGGTCCGCGGCGTTGCGTGCGTCGTCGCGCACCACCGAGTCCGGGTTGTCACTCGAGACCACGTAGAAGCGGCCGACGCGTACCGCGTAGTCGTGAGCGGACACGACGGTACCCTCGACCTCGACCTCGAGCTCGGTCGGGGGCACCCGGTAGACGGCGAGTCTCGCCTCGTCGAGATGGGGCCGAGCGGCCGCCACACTCGCTGCGAAGGTAATCGCGGCGCGCGTCGTCGCCGACGTGCGCGGACTCGCCGTCAGATCAAAGGCGTGCTGGGTGAGGGGCAGCTCGACGTAGTAGATCGGGGCCACGCAGCGCGCGCGAAAGGCCGCCACGAAGTTGCGCGCCACCTGGACGTCCACGAGGGTGTCGGTCGCGCCCTGGACGACGAAGAAGGGTGGTGCGTCGGCGCGCAGCCGGTGCAGCGGGCTTAAGGACCGGTAGAGGTCCTCGTTTCCCGTAAAGGGCATCTGGACGACCCGGTGCTCGAGCAGCCGGCGCAGCCCCTGACCGAGGCCGCGCCAGTGGTCCTCGTCCCCAGTCATCTCGAGCACGCCGTAGAAGGAGAGACAGCCCCGCACCGAAAGATCCAGCGACGCATCCTCGCCAGTGCGCCACGCCCGGTCGTCACCGGCGAGCGCCGCCAGGGCCGCCAGGTGCCCCCCAGCCGAGCCGCCCGCGATGACGACACGGTCGGGGTCCCCGCCGTAGGCGGCGATCTCGCGCTTCACCCACGCGAGGGTGCGGATCACGTCCTCGATCTGGGCCGGCCAGGGGTCGCGCGGGGCGAGCCGGTAGTTCGCCGCGACGACGATCCAGCCGCGCGCGCAGAACTCGTGGAGCATCGGGCGACCCTGCTCGCGCTTGTCCCCGAAGGTCCAGGCGCCCCCGTGGATGTAGAAGATGACCGGCGCACCCCCGAGATCGTCGCTCGTGCGCCACACGTCGAGGCGGTGTCGCGGCTCGGGGCCGTAGGGGACGTTCTTTTCGACAATCAGCCCGCGCGGGTGAAACGGCAGCTTCAGCGCCGTACGCCACCAGCGCCCGTAGACGTCCTCGCGCGGACCAGCGACGACGAGCGGTCGGTCGGGGGCGTTAGCCATCGCCGCGACGACGACGCGCCGGGCCCGCCACGCGGCGACAAAGAGCGCCAGGTTGCCACCGATGACGACGAGGGCGAGGACCGCCACGACCGGATCGATCCAGCCGACGGGCCACCCCCACCAGGCGAGCAGCCCGAGCAGGGCGAGCTCCACCGTGATCGCCTGGGTCGGCAGCTCACCGGCCACCCACCCGACGGGGTAGCTGAGGGCAGCCAGCACCCCGCGCCGACGTGGGCGCAGTGCCGTCACCGCGACGAGCGCGAGCCACGCGCTCACCAGCGCCACGACGTAGGCCATCACCCATTGTGGCCATCGACGCGCACCGCTGGCAAAACCTACGATGGGCCCATGACGACCCCCACCCTTGACGCACTGCGCGGCACCACCGGACTGTGGACGATGACCCTGGACGCCCAGCCCGTCGAGGACCTGCGCGCCATCGTGGCCGAGCTCGACGGGCTCGGCTTTTCCGCCCTGTGGCTGCCCGAGGCTTGGGGGCGCGAGGCGCTCGTGAACGCGAGCCTCGCGCTCGCGGCGAGCACGAGGATGACGATAGCCACGGGCATCGCCTCGATCTGGGCCCGCGACGCCGTCGCCGCGGTGAACGGCGCGCGCACGCTCAGTGCCGCGAGCGCCGAGCGCTTCGTGCTCGGGCTCGGCGTGAGCCACCGGCCCCTCGTCGAGCGCCTGCGCGGGCACCACTACGAGAGCCCGCTCGCGGCGATGCGCGCCTACCTCGAGGCGATGGACGCGGCCCCGATGCACGCCGCCGATGCGAACGAGCGCACCCCGCGGGTGATCGCCGCCCTCGGGCCGAAGATGCTCGAGCTCGCCGCGAGTCACGCCGATGGCGCGCACACCTACCTGGTGACCCCCGAGCACACCGCCAGTGCGCGAGCCCATCTCGGACGGGCCTTCCTCGCCGTCGAGCAGGCCGTCGTCCTCGGGGCCAGCCGCGAGGACTTCTTGCAGCGCGCCCACGCCCACCTCGACTTCTACACCGGCCTCGAGAACTACCGCAACAACTGGAAGCGCCTGGGCTTTGCCGACGAGGACTTCGTGCGCGGCGGGTCCGAACGACTCTGTGACGCGATGGTCGTGCACGGTGACCGCGACGAGGTCCGCGCTCGCGTCGCCGAGCACCTCGCCCTCGGCGCCGACCACGTCTGTCTGCAGGTCCTCGGCCCCGACGTCAGCCAGCCGCCGCTCGAGGACTGGCGCGCACTCGCGTGACGACGATCACGGTGCGCGCGCACTACCCCGAGTCACCCCACGTCGTCTGGAACGAACTACGGGTGATCGAGCGACACGTCGCCTGGATGGCCGACGCGCGCACCCTCGACTTCGAGGGTGACCAACGCGAGGGCGTCGGCACCACGTTTCGCGTGCGCACCACGGTCGGGCCCTTTTCGACGACCGACGTCATGACGGTGACGCGCTGGGTGCCCAACCGGGTGATGGGCGTCGAGCACCGTGGGCTCGTGCGAGGAACGGGACAGTTCACGCTCGTGGCTGACCCGGCCGGCGCCGAGGTCACCTGGGAGGAGACCCTCCACTTCCCGTGGTGGCTCGGCGGTCCTCTGGGCGCCGCACTCGCCACGCCGGTCCTGCGGGCGATCTGGCGGGCGAACCTCGCGCGACTCGGCGAACTGCTCTAACGCGTGGGGCCCTCACCGGGTCCGAAGATCGCCACGTCAGGTCCCGACCCCCCGCGCAGCCGCGCGACGAGGGTCGCGACGAAGGCGAGCTCGAGGAGCTCGAGTCCGCCGATCACGAACCACCCGACGGTGACCGTCACGAACCCGATGACGAGACCCGCGAGCACGCCGTGGCGCACCATCGAGGCGATCACCAGCGGGAACCAGGCGACCAGCCAGCTGAAGAGTGGCGCGACGACCGCGAGCCCGGTGCGCCCACGCCAGCCGAGCACCGCTCCGAAGAGCGCCGTCGCGATGAGACCGACGGCGAGCGTGCCGCCGCGGCCGTGGCGCTCGACCTCGTAGGTGACGAGCACGACCGCCATCACGACCGACCAGAGGAACATCGGCGCCGACGCACCGCGCCGCGCGCGTTGGCGAAACTCGATGACGAACTGGCTCACGGAGGAATCGTACGCGCTCGCGGGCCACTAACGAGCCAGTTTCTCACCCGTTCGCATCGCGCACCTACGCACGTGGCGGCCGCGCGGCGCGTCATCGGTACCATGGGGGCGTGTGGTCCTGGTCGTCGGAACAATAGTCACGTCGTGACCACTCGAATGAGACGCGCTCTGCACGCCTGGATGCGACTGGGCGCGGGGCTCGTGGCCGGGCTCGTCGCGGCGACTGGCGCGATCGCGGCGACGGGCGCCGGGGCCGCCGGATTCTCTACCGTGCAGCTCAGCCCGGCGAGCGGCTGTCAGCTCATTGTGTGCGTGACGCCCGCGCCACGGCCGGCCTTCTCGTATCACGGGGGCTACGTTCTGTCACACCCCATTGTCTACCTGGTGCGCTTTAGCGCCTCGCGGACCGCGCTGGTACCCAACGGCGGCTTCGAGCCAGGGGCGTGGGCGCCGACGGGACCGAGCGCACGCAACGCCGTGCTGGCGACACTCACGGGTCCGCGAAGCGCGCTGTTCAACGCGTACATGGTACAGAACCAGACGTTCCGCGCGAGCTTCGGCGGTACGCTCACGTTCTACGACCCCGCTGCTCGCCA
>JAJXXB010000125.1 GCA_021781315.1 Actinomycetes bacterium
CCAGGACGCTGACGCCAGATGGGCCATCGTCGAGCGCGCCGGCGCCGGCCTGCTCGTGGCACCCACGGCGTCGGGACTCGCCAGCGTGATGGTGCCGGTCGTGGTCGAGGATCGACGACGACTGCTCGCCCACGTGGCACGGGCGAATCCGTGGTGGCGCGAGGTCGGCGAGGACAGTGAGGTCCTCGCGCTGTTCCTCGTCGCCGACGCCTACGTGTCGCCGCTCTACTACCCGTCCCTCGCCGAGCAGCCCGGCGCGGTGCCGACGTGGAACTACGTGCTCGCCGAGGTGCGCGGCACGCTGCGCGTGCACGACGACCGCGCCTGGGTCGAGACCCAGGCGCGCGCCCTCGTCGAGCGCTTCGAGGCCGACCGGGACCCGCGCTGGTGGGTCGACGACGCGCCTGCGGACTATCTGGAGAAGATGGCGCGCGCGATCGTGGGCATCGAGATCGAGGTCACCTCGATCGAGGGCAAGGCGAAGCTCTCCCAGAACCGCGAGGCGCGCGACGCGGCCGGCGTGCGCGCCGCGCTCGCCGAGGGGACCCTAGTGGAGCGCCTCGTCGCCCGGGAGATGGGTGAGTGAGTTCGAGGGTGCGACGCGCTGGCGTCGCTGACGCCGCGACGCTGCGCGCGATCCGCTTGGAGGCCCTGGCCGATTCGCCGGGCGCCTACGGCACGACCTACGACGAGGTGGTCGGTTGGGACCTCGATCGCTGGGCCGACCTTCTCATCACCAACGCCTACTTCCTCGGCGAGGTCGACGGCGTGGTGCGCGGCATGGCCCAGGGGGGATATCGCGACGACTCTCCCGGTGAGACCTGGCTCTTCGGGATGTACGTCGGTCCCGACGCGCGCGGGAGCGGACTCGCCGACGCGCTGGTGGACGCGGTGTCGCAGTGGGCGCGCGAGGGTGGCGCGCGCGAGTTGCACTTGGGGGTCGCCCTCGAGATGTCCCGGGCGATCTCGTTCTACCGGCGCCGCGGATTCGTCGAGGAGGGTGAGGTGCGCTACATGCAGCGTGATCCCTCGCGCCAGATCCAGACGATGGTGTGTCGTCTTGACTAGCGCGGACCTGCGCGTGGCGGTGGTGGCCGCCAGCGAGCTCTACGACCTGCGTCGACGGGTGCTGCGCAACAACGACCCCGCGGTGAACGTGGCGAATCCCGCCGACGAGGACCCCGCGGCGCGCCACTTCGCTGGCTACCTCGACGGCGAGCTGATGGTGAGCGCGTCCTTCTTCGCCGATGGCGCGGGCGTCTACCAGCTGCGCTACATGGCGACGGACCCGCGCGTGCAGGGCCGTGGCTATGGCGCCGCGGTGCTGGCCGCCGCCGAGCGCCACCTGGGCCGCGAGGGCGCGACGCGCCTGTGGGCCAACGCGCGCGACAGCGCCTTGGGCTTCTACCGGCGCCTGGGCTGGCGCGTGATCGAAGGAAGCGAGCACATCAGCGCCGAGACCCAGATTCCGCACACGGTGATCGAACGGGACCTCGACCACTGAGGCCGCGAGGCGTTTACTACATTGGGAAAATGCGCAAAACCCTCGTGGCCGTCGTCGTCCTCGTCCTCGCCGTCGGAGCCGCCCTGGTGGGCAAGAGTCTGCACAAGAGCCCGTCATCGACGCCACCGGCCTCGACCAGCTCGACGACGAGCGCGCCGAGCTATCCGATCGCCCCGCTGAGCGGCCTGCCCGATCCGACGCGCCTGGCCGCGACGCGCCCGGCCCTGACCATCAAGGTCGAGAACACACCCGAGGCGCTGCCCCAGTGGGGCATCGACCAGGCCGACGTCGTCTACGAGGAGATCGTCAACGGCGGCATCACGCGCCTGGCCGCGATCTTCAACTCCCACGCGCCGGCCAAGGTCGGACCGGTGCGCTCGGTGCGTCCCACCGACCAGCAGATCGTCTTCCCCCTGGGGGGCATCTTCGCCTACTCCGGCGGCGCCCCCTACGCGATCGCCGCGATCTCCCAGGCGCCGGTGAAGCTGATCGACGAGTCGAGCGCGGGCTCGGCGATGTTCCGCGACCCCAACCGCCAGGCCCCCCACAACCTCTACGCGAACGCCGCGGGCCTCTTCGCCTTCAAGGGCACGCCCACGCCGCCGCCGGCGCTCTTTCAGTACCGTCCCTCGAACCAGGCGGCGGTGGGGCCGAGCATCGCGCACTTCACGGTGGGCTTTCCCAGCATCTATCCGGTGACCTGGACCTGGAACGCGGCGACCGCGTCGTGGGACCGCAGCCTCTTCGGCCAGAAGATCATCACCGGCAACGGCGTGCAGGTCTCGCCCAAGAACGTGCTGGTGATGTTCGTGAACTACGTCAACGGCGTGGGCACGTTCACCTCGTACGCGAACCTGCAGGGCTCGGGCCCGGTGTGGGCCTTCATCGGTGGCCGCGAGGTGCGCGGGACCTGGTCGCGGGCGGCCAAGACCGACGTCATCTCCTACACCCTCGCCAACGGCAAGCCTCTCCTCGTCACGCCGGGCCAGACCTGGGTTGAGCTGCAGTACACGGGAGGGCCCATGTCGGTCACCCCCGCCGTAGGGTGACCGACATGGGCTACCGCGACGAGATCATCAGAACCCCCGACGGGCGCGCCCTCGAGGTCGCGCGCGTGGGCGCTGACGACGGCGTGGCCGTCGTCTTTCACCACGGCTCGCCGGGCGCCGCGTCGCTCGCGCTCTCCCTCGAGACGATGGCCGAGCGCCACGGGCTCTTCGTCGCGACGAGCTCGCGCGCGGGCTACGGGCACTCCGACCCGCGTCCCGGGCGCGACGTGGGAAGCGTCGTCGAGGACGTGGCGACGCTGCGCGCGCACTTCGGCATCGAGCACTACGTGGCCGTCGGCTGGTCCGGCGGGGGTCCCCACGCGCTGGCCTGCGCGGCGAAGGACCCCGCGTGCGTGGGAGCGATCAGCCTGGCCGGCGTGGCCCCGATCGACGCCGACTTCGACTGGACCGAGGGGATGGGCCCGGAGAACCTCGAGGAGTTCGCCCTCGCGCGCGAGGGCGGCGCGGCCTACCTCGCGCACATGGAGTCGGCGGCCCGCGAGTTCGCGGGCGCGACGAGCGAGAACATCGTGGCCCTCTTCGGCGGTCTGCTGAGTGCCCCCGACCTCGCGGTCCTCGAGCGCGAGAGCGAGCGCGAGTGGCTGGCGCGCGAGTGCCGCGACGCCTTCGCGGTCTCGGCGGCCGGCTTCATCGACGACGACCGGGCGTTCTTCGCGCCCTGGGGATTTGACCCCTCGGCGATTGAGGTGCCCGTCGAGGTCTGGTACGGCGACCTCGACCTCATGGTGCCGCCCACCCACGGCGCGTGGCTCGCGCGCACGATCCCCGACGCCAACCCCGTCCACTTGCCCGACGAGGGGCACGTCTCGCTCGTGGTGTCGCACGCCGACATGCTCGCCGAGGCCATCCTCGCGCTGGGTGAACTGTCGTGACGCGCATCGGCAACCTCTACGGACCCGACGCCACGTTCCTCGGCGTGCCCGCCGCCGACCCCGATGAGCGACTCAGCTGGACGGGCGCGGGCGCGGCGATCATCGGGGCGCCCTTCGACGGGGGCACCTCGCACCGCCCGGGCACGCGCTTCGGTCCCCAGGCGCTGCGCACGACGGACTACCTGCCCCACGACGGCATGCGTCCGAGCCTCGCGCTGGGCGTCGACCCCCTGATCGCGCTCGGCGTGGTCGACCTGGGCGACGTGGAGATGCCCTCGGGTGAGACCGAGCGCTCCCTCGCCGCGCTCGAAGAGCGCGTCACGACCGTGGCGGCGGCCGGCGTGCTGCCCGTCATCCTCGGCGGGGACCACACGATCGCCCTGCCCGACGTGACCGGCGTGGCCCGCCACGTGGGCTGGGGCCGGGTCGCCGTCATCCACTTCGACGCCCACGCCGACACGGGCGACACCCAGATGGGCTCGCTCTACGGACACGGCACGCCGATGCGCCGGCTCATCGAGTCCGGCGCCTGCCGGGGGGACCGCTTTATCCAGATCGGCCTGCGCGGCTACTGGCCCGAGCCCGAGACCCTGGCCTGGATGGCTGAGCAGTCCATGCGCTCCTTCGAGATGGCAGAGATCGTCGCGCGCGGCCTCGACGCGGTGCTCGACGACGCCCTGGCCCTCGCCGCCGACGACTGCGACGCGGTCTTCCTCTCAGTCGACGTCGACGTGGTGGATCCGGGGGCGGCGCCGGGCACCGGCACGCCCGAGCCGGGCGGCCTCTCCAGTCGCCAACTGCTCGACGCGGTGCGGCGCATCGCCATGGAGTCGAACCTGGCGGGCCTCGACGTCGTGGAGGTCTCGCCCCCCTACGACCACGCGGAGATCACCGCGTACCTGGGCAACCGCGTCGTGCTCGAGGCCCTGGGCGGCGTCGCGTGGCGTCGCCACGGCGGGCGCACGCCCGCCTCGCCGCTGCTCTCCTAGCGCATCGTCTCGAGCACCCGGCGCACCAGCGCCTCGTCGGTGTCGGGGTGCAGGAACGCGAAGCGGGCGATCGTCTCGCCCTCCCACTTGGTCGGCGTGACGAAGGCGATCTGGTCGCGCAGCAGTTGGTGGCTCCAGTTGACGTAGTCGACCTCGCTCCAGCCGGGCCGGCGAAAGAGCACGACCGACAGGCTCGCCGGGCGCACCATCTCGACGTGCTCGAGCTCGTCGATGATCTCACTCGAGCGCTGCGCCAGGTCGATCGCCGCCTGGACCGCGGTCTCGTAAGCGTGGGTGCCGTTGGTGACCAGCGAGTACCAAAAGGGCAGGCCGCGCGCGCGCCGCGAGAGGTGGATGGCGAAGTCCGAGGGGTTCCACTCGTAGTCCTCGTCGTCGGATCCGTGCAGGATGTCGAGGTAGCCGGCCTGCTGGGCGAGGATGCGCCGCGCGACGTGGGGCTGGCGATAGATCAGCGCCGCGCAGTCGAGCGGGGCGAAGAGCCACTTGTGCGGATCGACCACGAAGCTGTCGGCGTGGCGGATGCCCGCGAGCAGGTGGCGGTGCGTGGGCGAGAAGAGCGAGGCGCCGCCGTAGGCGCCATCCACGTGGAACCACAGATCGTGCTCGCGCGCGTACGCGCCGAGCCCCTCGAGGTCGTCGACGATGCCGGCGTTGGTGGTGCCCGCCGTCGCCACGACGCCGATCACGCTCTCCGGGTGAGGGTCGGCGGCCAGCGCCGCGGTCAGGCCCTCGAGTGTGAAGCGGTGGTCGTCGGCCTCGACGACGAGGGCCTCCATGCCCAGGACGTGCAGGGCCTTGCCGACGCTCGAGTGCGCGTCGGCCGAGACCGCGTAGCGCAGGGTGTGCGCCGGCAGTTCGGGGCGCCGCGCGCGGCCCACGTCGCGTCCCACGGTCAGTCCCGACAGGTTGCCGGTGGACCCGCCCGAGACGAAGGCGCCGCCCGAGCCCGCGGGCATCCCCGCCAGGTCGGCGAGGAAGCCGAGCGCCTGGTTCTCGGCGACCACCACGCCGGCCGACTCGAGCCAGCTGGTGCCGTTGAGCCCGGAGCAGGCGACCACCATGTCAAAGAGCAGCGAGTTCTTCGTCGGCGCGTTGGGGATGAAGGCGAGGAAGTTCGGCGCGTCGATCGAGATGACGGCGTGGGCGAGCTCGTTGGAGAAGAACGACAGGATCTCGCCGGGGTTGCGGCCCTCGGCGGTGATCAGCCCGTCGAGGCTCGCGAGGGGCTCGGGGGTCAGGCTGCCGTAGTCGAGGGGCACGGGGTCCATCGCCAGCCGCTCGCGGCAGTACGCGAAGATCATCTCGGTGACCTCCGCGTTGTACTCGAACATGTGGTGCCCCATTGCGCCGACCTTTCAAATTTGTCCCTCGCCAGCCTAGGCACTGGCGTGGGGGCCCATCTTTCGGCCCGCACGACCCCAGGTAGTCTCTCGACATGACAACGACGCGCGTGGGCTTCCTCGGACCCGCCGGATCCTTCTCCCACGAGGCGTTGCGCAGCCTCGGCGACGTCGAGGGCGTGGCGATGGACACCCTGGCCGACCTGCTGGCCGGGGTGGCGGCGGGCACCATCGACCTGGCGCTGGCGCCGCTGGAGAACGCGATCGAGGGGACGGTCTCGGCCACCATCGACGGGCTGGTCTTCGACTACGACCTCTTCATCGAGCGCGAGGTCGTCCTGCCGATCCACCTCCACCTGCTCGCGCGCCCGGGCGTCGCCCTCGAGGACGTGACGAGTGTGCTGAGCTACGTCCACGCCCTGGGCCAGTGCCGCGAGTTCCTCGCCGGCCTATCGGCGACGACCAGCCAGTCCACCTCGACCTCCCAGGCCGCGCGCCTGGTGGCCGAGTCGAACGAGCCGTGGGCCGCGGTGGGCTCGGCGATGGCCGGCGAGCTCTTCGGACTGGTCCAGGTCGCCTCGGACATCGAGGACCACCCGGGCAACGCCACGCGCTTCGTCGTGGTGGGCCGCGACTCGATCGCCCCACCCTCGGGACAGGACCGCACCACGATCGTCTGCTTCCAGGACGCGGACCGCCCGGGCTCGCTCTACGGCATCCTCGGTCGCTTCGCGGCGCGCGACATCAACCTGACCAAGCTGGAGAGCCGTCCGACGAAGAAGGGGCTCGGTGACTACTGCTTCGTCATCGAGTTCGAGGGCCACGTCAGCGACGACCTCGTCGCGGACTGCCTGGCCGACCTGCAGGCCCACCTCGCGCGCGTGAAGTTCCTGGGCTCGTACCCGGTCGAGGGCGACGTCGCCGCCGAGCGGCGCGACGAGGTCACGCTCGCGCGCGCGGCCGCCGCCCGGTGGATCGACGAGTTGCGTTCGAGGGTGCGCGCCGAGTGAATTGTGCGCGCGTTGATGTGGCGCGCGCGTCTCTGTCCGTTCGATCAGGACACATCGTCAACCTGGACGTGTGTCATGGATTTGTTCGCGCGTTGTGAGGACCCCCCGATAGCGTCATCAGCGACCAGTTGATGAGGTGAGAGTGAGCATCGAGGAGAAGGCGTCGCCGAGCACGAAGCGCCCGTATCTGCGCGCCGACGCGCGCCGCGAGATGATCCTCGAGGCCGCCGAGCGCGTCATCGCGCGCGACGGACTCGCCCAGCTCTCGATGATCGGTGTCGCCCACGAGGCGCGCGTCAGCCGCCAGCTGATCTACCGTCACTTCGCGAGTCGCAGCGAGCTGCTCGTCGGACTGGTCGAGCACCACTTCTCCGTGCTCGAGGGCGACCTCGGCGAGGCGTTGGGCGACTACGAGGACGCTCGCGACCTGCTGCGCGATCGCTTCGCGCGAGCCCTCGCGCTGCCGCTGCGTGACCAGCTGCTCATCAGGAGCGTCTTCAGCGGCGCCGACCAACTCGAGCCCGACCTCGCGCCCGGCGTCGCGCAGCTGCGCGATCAGCTCATTCGTCGCTGGACGGTGCTCGGGCTCGCCCCCTACGGCGACGACGAGATCGGCCGCGCGAGGGTCTGGGCGATCTTCCACGCGGTGTTCGG
>JAJXXB010000118.1 GCA_021781315.1 Actinomycetes bacterium
GTGAGTTCGAGATCCGCGGCCCTTGGATCACCGGCTCGTACTACGGCGTCGACGCGCCCGAGCGCTTCCACGACGGCTGGCTCAAGACCGGTGACATCGGCACCCTCGACGCCGAGGGCTTCATGGTCATCAGTGACCGTTCGAAGGACGTGATCAAGTCCGGTGGGGAGTGGATCAGCTCGGTCGAGCTCGAGAGCAACGTGATGGCCCACCCGGCCGTCTTCGAGGCCGCGGTGGTGGCCGTGCCCGACCCCAAGTGGGACGAGCGACCCCTGTGTTGCGTCGTGTTGCGCCCCGACGCGAGCGCCACGGCCGAGGAGCTGCGCGACTTCCTGGCGCCGCGCGTGGCCAAGTGGTGGCTGCCCGAGCACTGGAGT
The DNA here is from genome assembly GCA_021781315.1 of Actinomycetes bacterium. The sequence continues at coordinate 378 of JAJXXB010000118.1, forward strand.
TTCGTCGAGTCCATTCCCAAGACGAGCGTCGGCAAATTCGACAAGAAGGTCCTTCGCGCGCTCTACGCGGAGGGATCCCTCGACGTGATCACCCTCGACTAGTGGCTGACCTCGACGGCCTCGCCGACCAGATCGCCCACCTCGAGAAAGAGGTGACCGACGCGATCTTTGACACCGTGCGCGCCCAGTTGCGCGCCGACGACGTCAATGCCAAGGAGCTCGAGAAGCGCCTCGCCAAGGTCCGTCGCTCGCTGCAAAAGGCCGAGGCACTCCTGCGCGGCGTTGAGACCGACTAGCTCGCGCGGTTGAGTTCGTCGATCACCCGGCGAAGCGCCACGTAGCTGCGCCCGTCGAAGGCGAAGGACACCGAGGTGCCCTCGACCGTGTAGGGCGCGAAGCGTGGCTCCCGCTCGGCGAGGGCCGCCGTCTGCGGCTCGCTCGGAGCGCGGCGCAACTCGATGGTCGCGCGACCCGCCGTGAGGCTGAAGCGCACGAAGTTGCTGTAGTAGTGCTCGATCGTCGCAACGGCCTCGTCGATCGAGTGACAGACCTCCCAGAGGCACTCGCTGTCACCATCGAGGTAGCCCGGAGCCATCACCGAACGCTCCATGAAATGGAGCCACTGGTCCCAGTACGTGCCCTCGGGCGTGTCCATGAGAATGATCGGCGACGGCCTGGTCTTGCCGGTGTGCATCAACGTCAGCAGCTCGTAGGCCTCGTCCAGCGTGCCCAGTCCGCCCGGGAAGAAGACGAACGCGAGTGACTCCTTGGTCAGGGCGACCTTGCGCGTGAAGAAGTACTTCATCTCCACCAGACGCGTCTCGGCGTCGACGAAGGGATTGGCGCTCTGCTCAAAGGGCAGGTCGACGTTCACGCCGATCGTGTGCTCGCGGCCCGCGCCGCGCGCGGCGGCCTCCATGATGCCCGGTCCGGCGCCGGAGACCGTGATCCATCCCCGCTCGGCCATCGCGGCACTGAGACGCTCGGCCATGGCGTAGTGGGGATCGGAGTCGGCCACGCGGGCCGAACCGAACACGGTGAGCTTGGGGCGCTCGTGCCAGGGCGAGAAGACGGCGCTCGCCGCGACGAGCTCGGTCAGCGCGCGGACCGCGATGCCCAAGTCGTCGCTCGAGGCCCGCGCCGCGGCCAGCTCGACGATCGACTCGGTGAGGGCACGCAGCTCGTCGGTGCGTTCGGCGTCCTGGGGGTAACGGGCCGTGAGGGCGTCAACGAAGGAGTCGGCGAAGTCGTGCATCTAGAGCGTCTGGTAGAGCGTGCCGCGTTGGCGCAGGGGACGGCCGAGCGGCTCGACGAGCGCTTCCAGGGTGGCCACGTCCATCTCCTGACCGTGGGCGGCACCGGCGGCGCGCGAGATGTTCTCGTCCATCAACGTGCCACCGACGTCGTTGGCGCCGGCGCTGAGGATGTCACGCGCACCCTCGACGCCCATCTTGACCCAGCTGACCTGGATGTTGTCGATGAGTGTCGCGTAGTGCAGGCGTGCGACAGAGTGCATCAACACGGTCTCGCGATAGGTCGGTCCGCGCCGGGCGCGCCCGCGCAGGAACAGCGGCGTCGCCATGTGCACGAAGGGCAGGGGGACGAATTCGGTAAAGCCCCCGGTCTCTTCCTGCAGGGCGCGCGTCACCAGGAGGTGGCGCGCCCAACTCGACGGCTCCTCGATGGCGCCGAACATGATCGTGATGTTCGAGCGCAAGCCCACGTGATGAGCCGCGCGGTGCACCGCGAGCCACTGGTCGCTCGAGATCTTGTCGGGGCAGAGGATGGCGCGCACCGGGTCGTCAAGGATCTCCGCGGCGGTGCCCGGCAGGGTCTTGAGTCCGGCGTCGCGCAGGCGCGTGAGGTAACTCTCGAGGTCCATCTCGGAACGCCGTGCCCCCTCGAAGACCTCGAGCGCGCTGAAGGCGTGGATGTGGATCGTGGGCGAGCCCGCGCGAACCGCCGCCAGCACATCGACGTAGTAGTCACCGTCGAAGTTCGGGTGGATGCCGCCCTGGAGACAGACCTCGGTGGCGCCGCGCGCCTCGGCCTCGCGCACGCGCTCGGCGATCTCGTCGAGGCTCAGCAAGTAGGGGTCGCCGCGTAGGTTGAGCGACAGCGGACCCTTGGAGAACGCGCAGAAGCGGCACTTGAACGTGCAGACGTTGGTGTAGTTGATGTTGCGATTCACGACGAAACTGACGTCGTCGCCCACGCGTGCGCGGCGCACGTCGTCGGCCAGTTCGCGCACCAGGTGGTAGTCCCCGCCGCGCGCGTCGAAGAGGGTCACGAGCTCGCGATGATCGAAGGCGTACCCCGGCTCGTAGCGCGCCAGGATCGATCCCACGTCGCTGGTCGTGACCCGTCGAGAAGGCGGGGCCGGGGGAGGGGACTCGAGACCCGGGCTCCAGTCACCCCCGCGGGCGAGGAAGTGCGAATCGGCGCCCGCGAGCATCGCGGGACGCACGCGCTCGTCGACGAAGCGCTCGCCCTGGCTCGCGAACTCGGGATAGATCGTCAGACGCGGCACCAGGTGCAGGCCACGCGACGCGCACTGTTCGGAGAGGGTCGCCACCGCCGGCCAGGCCCGCTCGGGATTGACGTGGTCGATCGTCACCGGCGAGATCCCGCCGAAGTCGTCGATGCCGAAGTCGAGCAGCGCCGTGGGGTCGTCGCTGAGATTTGGCGGTGCCTGGAGGTGGATGGACGCGGGCAGGATCAGGCGCGCCACGGCGATCGTCCAGTGGTACTCCTCGTCCGAGGGTGCCGGATCGTGGGCCATGGCGGTGCGCGCCTTAGGTAGGAAGTTCTGGACGATGACTTCTTGCACGTGGCCAAAGCGCGCGTGCGATTCGGCAATCGCGGCCAACGTCGCGAGGCGATCCTCGCGCGACTCACCGATGCCCACGAGAAGTCCGGTCGTGAAGGGGATCTGCAGTTCGCCCGCGGCCTCCAGGGTGGCCAGGCGTCGTTCCGGGGCCTTATCGGGTGCGAGGCGGTGGGCGGCCACGTCGGCGAGGGTCTCGAGCATCATGCCCTGAGAGGCGCTGACCGTCCGCAGTTGGGCCAACTCGTGGGCGTAGAGCGCGCCCGCGTTGGCGTGCGGGAGCAGACCAGTCGACTCGAGGACCATCTGGGCGGCGCTCGCCACGTAGTCGACCGTCGAGTGGTAGCCGCGCGCGGCCAGCCATCGCGCGGCCTCGTCGTAGCGCAACTCGGGCCGCTCGCCCAGGGTGAACAGCGCCTCGCTGCAGCCGGCTCGCTGGCCCGCCTCGGCGATCGTCATCACCTCGTCCAAAGCGAGGTAGGGACTCTCGACGTGCGCGGGCGCCTGGGCGAACGTGCAGTACCCGCAGCGATCTCGACAGAGCTTGGTGAGAGGAATGAACACCTTGGGTGAATAGGTCACGACCGACCCGTACGTCGCTCGGGCGATCGCGACTGCCTCGCGAGCCAGGTCCTCGAGGGGAGCGCGCAGCAGGTCCGACGCGGTGAGGGGCGAGCCCAGCATCGTCATGGCGTCATCCTAGGACGCGGGACCGAGAGACGAATCGACGTCGCGGTCCTGGTCGCGGCGAACGCCTCGACCGCGGAGGCCAGGGCGAGTGCCGGGAGCGGTTGTGGACGCGTGGGCCTAGGAGAGTCGCGTCTGGGCGGCCGCCACCGTCGCGAGGACCTCCTCGTAGGAGGTCACGAAGGCGGTGACGCCGTCTCGCTCGAGTTGGGCGGTCACCGCGGCCAGTGACACGTCGGGAGCCAGGCCGTCGAGGCGCGACGCCTCGGCGCGACGAACGGCGACGTCAACGAGAAGCGACGCCGCGAACCGCCCGTGATCCAAGGCGGCGTCGAGCGTTGCGTCGGGCATCGTGTTGACGGTCTCGGGGGCGACGAGGGCGTTCACGTAGAGCAGGTCGTCGTAGAGGGGGTTCTTCGTCGACGTCGACGCCCACAGGGGACGTTGAACCTGGGCGCCGCGGCCGAGCAGCTCGAGGACCTCGGGTGAGTCCATGAGGCGCTGATACGTGTCGTAGGCCAGTGCCGCCTGGGCGTTGGCCGCCGTTCCGCGCCGCGGGTCGCCCTCGGCGAGCAGCGCGTCCACGGCCACGTCGACGCGCGACACGAAGAAGGAGGCCACGCTCGCGATGCGCGAGACGTCGTGTCCCGCCGCGATCGCTCCGCGCAGGCCCTTCACCCAGGCTCCGATCACGTCCGCGTAGCGATCGACAGAGAAGATCAGCGTCACGTTGACGTTGACACCGTGCGAGAGCACTTCGCTGATCGCGGGTAGCCCCTCGACCGTCGCGGGGATTTTGATCATCAAATTCGCCCGGTCTACTTCGTTCCACAGGCGCAGCGCGGCCGCGATGGTGGCCTCGGTGTCACGCGCGAGGCGCGGGGACACTTCGAGAGAGACGAAGCCATCACCGTGACGGTGACGTCGGGCGTCGAAGTCAGCCTGGGACGCGCGGTGGACGTCGGCGAGGACGTCGCAGGCCTCGCGCACGTCGCTCACCGCGAGCGCCTCGAAGAGCGCCTCCGGCTCGAGGGGACCGGCCTGGCGGATCGCCTCGTCATAGGCCGTCGACGTGGCCAGGGCCTTGGCGAAGATTGACGGATTCGAGGTGACGCCGCGAACCCCGTGCTCGACGAGACCCGCCAGCGTGCCGTCATGGAGCCAGTCACGGCGGATGTTGTCGATCCACGGGCTCTGTCCGTAGATGTCGAAGAGGTCGTTCAACCGGGTCACTGGTGCAACTCCTCCATGACGTGGGCCACGAGGGCGTCGGCGTTGAGGCCGAAGTGCTCAAACAGGTAGGGCGCGGGTCCCGAAAGCCCGAAGGTGTCGATGCCGATCGCGTGGTCCACGTAGCGGAACCAGCCGAGGGTCGCCCCGGCCTCGAGGGCCACCGAGGGAACGTCGCGGCGCAACACCGAGGCCCGGTAGGCGTCGCTCTGCTCCTCGAAGCACTCCCAGCACGGCAGGGCGACCACGCGGGTGGCGACGCCGCGGCGGGCGAGCTCGTCGTGGGCGAGCAGGCACTGCGAGACCTCCGATCCCGTTCCCACCAGTGTGAAGCGGGCGTCGGGATCCTCGCGCACCACGTAGCCGCCACGATGGGCGCCCTCGGCCGACGCGGCGGCGTCGGCGCCCTCGAAGACCGCAAGGTCCTGGCGTGAGAGAACGAGCGCCGTCGCGGGGGGATGGGCCTTGGACAGATAGCGACCAACGAGGTCGAGGGTCTCGTTGGCGTCGCTCGGACGCACCACGTGCAGGTGAGGCATGGCCCGCAGGCTCATGAGGTGCTCGATCGGCTGGTGGGTGGGGCCGTCTTCGCCGACGCCCACCGAGTCGTGGGTGAACACGAACAGTGCGCTGGCGTGACTCAGGGCCGCGAGGCGAAGCGCCGGGCGCATGTAGTCGCTAAAGACGAAGAAGGTCGAGCCGATCGGGCGCACACCGCCGTGGTGGGCCTGTCCGACGAGGACGGCGCCCATCGCGAACTCGCGCACGCCGTAGTGGATCTGGCGGCCTCCCGGGTTCGCCACACCCTGAGCGCTCGCACCCTTGAGAATCACCCCGGTGTTGTCGGTGAGGTCGGCCGATCCCGCGGTGACGGCGTGAGTCTGAGGGAAATACACGTCCATGGCGCGCTGGAGAGCCTTGCGCGTGGCGACCAGGCTGCCGCCGTCGAAGGGGGCCGGGTGTTCGCTGAAGTGGGCGGCACCGTTCGAGTCGAGTTGCTCGCGTAGTCGCCGTCCTCGGTCACCGGCGGCCGCCAGTCGCTCGTACCACGCGATGCGCGTCTCGCGGCGAGAGCCCAGTCCCTCGAGCAGACCCTCGCGGATCGTGGGGTCCAGGTGGAAGGGCTCGTCGACCACGCCGAGGAGCGCCTTGGCTGCCGAAATCGACGCGGCCGTAAAGGGTGAGCCGTGCGCCTCGCGTCGGTCCATCATGTCCGGCGCGGGAAAGCCGATGTGCGAGCGGATGATGACGAGCGTGGGCCGTTCGGTCTCGGCCATTGCCTCGTGGGCCGCGGCCTCGAGGGTGTCGAGTTCGTTGGCGGCCTCGCCGAGCTCGATGACGTGCCAGCCGTAGGCGCGAAAGCGCATCGCGGTGTCGTCGTGCAGGGCCAGTTCGGTCGGCCCGTCGATGGTGATGTGGTTGTCGTCGTAGAAGACGGTCAGCCGGTCTAGGCCCAGCGAGCCGGCCAGTGACGCGGCCTCGTGGCTGATGCCCTCCTCGATGCAGCCGTCTCCGGCGAGAACCCAGACACGGTGGCTGACGAGCGTCTCGTCGTAGTCCTCGCGCAGGACGCGTTCGGCGATCGCCATGCCGACCCCGTTGGCGATGCCCTGGCCCAAGGGACCCGTCGTCACCTCGACGGTCGGCGCGTGTCCCCGCTCGGGGTGGCCCGGGGTGCGTGAGTGGGGCTGGCGGAAGTTGCGCAGGTCCTCGAGCGTCAGGTCGTAGCCGAAGGCGTTGGCCAGTCCGTATTGGAGGATCGAGGCGTGACCGCAGCTGAGGATGAAGCGGTCACGGTCGGGCCACTCGGGCGCGGTGGGGTCGTGGCGCATCACGCGATTGAACAGCGTCACGCCCAGCGGCGCCAGCGCCATGGCCGTGCCGCTGTGGCCCGACTTGGCGGCGGCGGGCGCGTCCATGGCCAGGGCCACGATCTGACGGATCGCCCGGCCCTCGAGTTCGTTGGCACCGGGATAGAGATCGTCGATCATGGCTAGAACAGTAACAATTCGTCGCGTCGCTCGACCGAACCAGGGCTAGCCTCGGGGCGTGCCACTCCAGGTGCCGCCCAACTGCGATCTGACGCTCGGATTGACCTGCCTGGACAAGTCCACCCCCGGCACGAGCGTCTGGTCCATGGTGGCCGACGAGCGCTTCGCGAATCCCGCCGGCTTGGTCCAGGGCGGTTTCCTTGGCGCCTTCGCGGACTCGGCGATGGGCGCCTGTGCCGTCTCAAGCGTCGGCACCCGCAAGGTCTACGTGGCGAACACGGAGATGAAGATCTCGTTTCTGCGACCCATCATGGTGGGCACTCGCTTGACCTGCACCGCGACGAGCACCAAGGAGGGTCGCAGCGTCGTCTTCGTCGCGGCGCGCATCACTGACGACACCCACAACCTGGTGGCGACGGCGAGCTCGAGTTACCTGGTCAAAGAGCGCAGTGAGTAGGCTGAGGGCGTGAAACTTCCGTCCTGGCGCAAGGTCATGAAGGGCGCCTCGCTCCAACGTGACTTCGACGAGATTCGCGATCTCCTGGTGCGCTACGTGAAGGAAGAGACGATCCAGCCCCTCAAGGACCTGGGTCGCTACGCGCTCTACGGTGCCATCGGCTCGGTCTTCGTGGGCTTTGGCGCCCTCTTGTTGCTGCTGGGATCGTTGCGCTTCCTCCAGGGCGAGTTCCCCGTCCTCGACGGCTCGCTCTCGTGGCTGCCGTACTTCATCATCGCGGTGCTCGCCGCCGTCGTCATCGCCCTGACCGCGTGGCGCATCGTCAGCGGCGAGGCGAAGCGACGCCTGAAGAAGACCTCGTGAGCCACGACTCGGCGACGCGACGCGAGTTGGAGAGTTCGCTGCGAGCGTTGCTCCCGGCGGTCGATCCGATCAAGGACGCCTCCGAGCAGCCGGCGACCATCGCCACGGTCGGAGTCGGCGGTCTCCTGACGGGTTATCTGTGGGGGCGCTTGCGCGGTCGTCGCATCGCAAAGCGACGCCGGCGTTGATCCTCGGTCTCGCACGATTCGCCATGCGCAGCGCAGCCCTACGGGCGCTGAGCCAGCGCTCCGCGAAGTGGCTAGCCGTCGGCGCCATGATCGGCGTTCTGCGCGTGCTCGAGCATCGCGGCCAGACGCTCAGTCGACGCGCGCGATGAACGCGGAACTGCGGCCCGGCGAACGGGTCATGCTGATCGACGCCAAGGACCGACGCTACTTGATCACCTTGCGCGAAGGCGGTGCGTTTCACACCCACGCCGGAATCGTTCAACACGACGACCTGATAGGTGCGAGCGAGGGTTCGGTCGTCAGCGGGTCGGGGGAGCGCAGCTTCCTGGTACTGCGTCCGACGTTGTCCGACGTCGTCTTGAAGATGCCGCGCGGGGCTCAGGTCATCTACCCTAAGGATCTCGGCGCGATTCTCATGCAGGCCGACATCGCGCCGGGCATGCGCGTGCTCGAGGCCGGCGTGGGCTCGGGGGCCCTCTCGATGACGCTGTTGCGAGCGGGGGCCGCGATCACCGCCTACGAGATCCGCGAGGACTTCGCCGAGCAGGCGCGGCGTAACGTGGTCGACCAACTGGGTCCCGATGTCGCCTACGACATCCACATCCGCGACGTGACCCAGGGAATCGAGCACCGCGACTTCGACCGCGTGATCCTCGACATGCCCGAACCGTGGGACGTCGTCGCTCACGCCGAAGACGCGCTGCGTCCCGGAGGAATCTTCCTCGCCTACCTTCCGACCATCAATCAGGTTCAGCAACTACGCGACACGCTGCGCGACGCGGCCTTCGGGCTGGAAGAGACGGTCGAGATCCTGCGGCGAACCTGGCACGTCGAGCGGCGTTCCGTACGACCGGATCACCGGATGGTGGCGCACACGGGATTCCTCACCAGCGCGCGGCGTCTGGTGAAGAGGAGCTAGTCGCGCTCGATGAAGATGCACTCGCCGGGGCACTCCTCGGAGGCCTCGACCACGGCGTCTTCGAGGTCCGCGGGAACCACGGCCAGTCCCTGGGCGCCGCCGGGGTTGTTGCGCACGACGTCGCCTTCCTTCACGTAGGCCAGGCCGTCGTCAAGGAGGGTGAAGACCGCAGGACAGATTTCCTCGCACAGGCCATCGCCCGTGCACAGGTCCTGGTCGATCCAAACTTTCATGAACTTCCTCCGTGGCGCGTTCCGAAACGTCACTTTAGCGGTCGCCAGCGCCAACGCGTGACGACCCGACCCCCTGGGGCTCACCTATGGTGAAGCCATGGACGGCTCAGAGAGATTTCCGAACCCCGCCCAGGGACGCGGTGAGGGTGCGCGCCCGTCGCGCGAGGGCGACTTGGCCGCGGCGTTGCGGCGCATCGAGATGCTCGAGGAGCAGTTGCTCGAATCGCGGGGCCAACTGGCCCAGACCCGATCCAACAACGAGAAGCTCACGATCACGATCCAGCAGACGCGTGACCAGATCGCGGCCCTGCGTGACGAGGTGGAAAAGCTGACCCAACCCCCGGCGGTCTACGGCACGTTCGCCGACTTCAATGACGACGGCACGGTGGACATCTTCGCCTCGGGTCGCAAGATGCGCGTCGCCCTGCACCCCGGCATTGACCCGCGCGAAGTCTCGCGCGGCAATGAGGTCGTACTCAACGAGTCCTTTACGGTCATCGCCGTGCGCGAAGCCGACGGCCAGGGCGAGGTCGTCACGGTCAAAGAGGTTCTCGACGGACGCCGCGTCCTGATCTACGGACGCTCCGACGAAGAGCGCGTGGTCGAGATGGCCGATTCCTTGGCGGACGTGCGCCTGCGCAGCGGCGACGCCGTGCTGCTCGATCTGCGATCCAACCTGCTCACGGAGCGCCTGGTGCGCCAGGAGGCCGAGGAGCTCGTCCTCGAAGAGGTGCCCGACATCACCTACGCCGACGTGGGCGGGCTGGACGCACAGATTGAATCCATCGTCGACGCCGTCGAGTTGCCCTACCTGCACCGGGCGCTCTTTCAGGACTACGAGCTTCCCGCACCCAAGGGGATCCTCCTCTACGGACCCCCGGGTTGCGGAAAGACGTTGATCGCCAAGGCGGTGGCGAACTCGCTCTCTCAAAAGGTCGCCGAGATGACGGGCAACCGCAACGTCCGCTCGTACTTCTTGAACATCAAGGGGCCCGAGCTGCTCAACAAGTACGTCGGCGAGACCGAGCGCCAGATCCGCCTGGTCTTCCAACGCGCGCGCGAGAAGGCGGAAGAGGGCGTCCCGGTCATCGTGTTCTTCGACGAGATGGACTCATTGTTTCGTACGCGCGGCACGGGCATCAGCTCGGACATGGAGTCGACCATCGTGCCCCAGCTCCTCGCCGAGATCGACGGCGTGGAGTCCCTGCGCGACGTGATCGTGATCGGCGCGACGAATCGTGAGGATCTGATCGATCCGGCCATCCTGCGCCCGGGTCGACTCGACGTCAAGATCAAGATCGAGCGACCCGACGCCGAGGCGGCGAGCTCGATCTTCCAGCGCTACCTGCACCGAGACCTGCCCATCGACGAGCACCAGGTGCGCGAGCTTGGTGGGGGAGACCGTGACAAGGCGGTCTCGGTCATGATCGAACAGACCGTGGCCGGGATGTATCGCATCGACGACGAGAACCGCTTCTTGGAGGTGACCTACCAGGGCGGCGACAAGGAGGTGCTGTACTTCAAGGACTTCGCTTCGGGCGCCATGATCGAGAACGTCGTGCGTCGTGCGAAGAAGCTCGCGGTCAAGCGCGAAATCGCCGGCAACGGGCGAGGGCTGCGCGTCGAGGACCTCACCGAATCGATCCGCCAAGAATTCCGTGAGAACGAGGACCTACCCAACACGACCAACCCCGACGACTGGGCGCGGATCTCGGGCAAGAAGGGCGAGCGCATCGTCTTCATCCGCACCCTCGTCAACCGTGAAGAGGCCAACGTGAACGGCGGGCGCTCGATCCAGCACGTCGGAACCGGCCAGTACCTCTAGGTCCGATCAGCGTGGCCATCGAGAAGGTCCTCGGCATCGAGACCGAGTACGGCGTCGCGGGCGGGCCCGATCAGGATCCGATCCTCGCGTCGAGCATCATCGTCAACGCCTATGCCCAGCAGGGCACCTCGCGCATCAACTGGGACTTTGAGGGCGAGACGCCCGACCTGGACGCGCGGGGCTTGGCGGGGCTGACCTCGTTCGCGCCGATCGTCGAAACGCACCTAGCCAACACCGTCTTGTCCAACGGCGCGCGACTCTACGTCGATCACGCCCACCCCGAGTACTCCTCGCCCGAGTGCCGCACGCCCCTCGAGGCCACCCTCTACGACGTCGCCGGTGAGGAAGTGCTGCGCCGAGCCCTCGGCGCAGCCAACGCGAGCCTGGACCCCGCCGACGCGATCACTCTGTACAAGAACAACTCCGACGGCAAGGGCAACTCCTACGGCACCCACGAGAACTACCTGGTGAGCCGCCACGTGGACTTCGCCGACGTGGTGCGCGCCATGGTGCCCCACTTCGTCTCGCGTCAGGTCGTCGTGGGCGCGGGCAAGGTCGGCGCCGAGACCGACGACGCGTCGAGCCACGCGCCGACCTTCCAACTCAGCCAGCGCGCGGAGTTCTTCGAAGAGGTCGTGGGTCTCGAGACGACCCTCAAGCGCCCGATCATCAACACCCGCGACGAGCCCCACTCTGACGCGGAACGCTTCCGGCGCCTGCACGTCATCATCGGCGACGCGAACATGAGCCAGGTCGCCACCTTCGTCAAGCTCGGTTCAACCGCGCTGCTGCTGGCCGTGCTCGAAGACCGCGGCACCGCGGCCTTTCCGCCCCCGCCGCGCTACCCGGTGCGAGCGGTGCGCAATTTCGCCCTGGACCCGACCCTGCGGGCGGTCGAACTGGGAGACGACGGCGCCAGCTACAGCGCTTGGGACCTCCAGGACGCGCTCTGGCACCTCGCCCGGGACTACGCCGAGGAGAGCGGGGCCGAGGCGGTGGCGCCCGAAGCCGAGGTGAGCGAAATCCTGCGCCAGTGGCGCGAGATGCTCGACGGGGTGCGCGCCGATCCCGCGAGCGTCGCCGACCGCGTGGACTGGGCGGCCAAGGAACGGGTCCTACGCGGCTACCAGGAGCGTCACGACCTCCGGGCCACCGACGCACGGTTGCGAGCGATCGACCTGCAGTATCACGACCTTCGACCCGAGAAGTCCCTGTCGGCGCGCGTGGGGCTGCGCCGTCTCGTCGACGCGGCGCAGGTACGAGAGGCCGTTCACAACCCCCCGCGCAGCACGCGCGCCTTCTTTCGCGGGCGCTGTGTCGAGCGCTTCCCCGACGAGATCGTGGCGGCGAACTGGGACTCCCTGGTCTTCGACCTGGGCGACGGACCGCTCCAGCGCGTGCCGATGATGGACCCCCTGAGGGGTACCGCAGCACTGACCGAGAACTTGCTAGAAACGAGTACGAGCGCCGCCGACCTACTGAGAGCGCTCGACGGCTAGAACGGAATGTATGACTGAGCAGGAAAGAATTCAGAAGCAACGCACCACTCGGACCGCCGCGGAGGCGCCCGAGGTGAGCGTCGACACGACCAAGGGCGAGCAGTTGAAGGCCGATCTCGACGACCTGCTGGACGAGATTGACGAAGTCCTGGAGGAGAACGCCGAAGAGTTCGTGCGTAACTACGTCCAAAAGGGCGGACAGTAACCGTGGGCCTACCGCTCTTCAGCGCGACCCACGACCCTGGTCCCTCCTTCTACCAGTTCTCCCAGGCGGCGGGCGTGGCCTTCCCCGTGGATTTCGCGGGCACTGGCGAGGGCCTTTCGGCGCACGCGACCACGGTAATCGCCGTGCGCTTCGTCGGCGGCGTCGTCATGGTCGGCGACCGTCAGGCGACGGGTAGCTACATCGCGAGCCGCGACGTGCGAAAGATCGAGGCCGCGGACCAGTACACGGCGATCGCCATCTCGGGCACCGCCGCGCGCGGCATGGAGTTCATTCGCATGGCCCAGCTCTCCTTCGAGCACTACGAGAAGATGACCAACTCCACGTTGAGCCTCGAGGGTAAAGCCAACTACCTCTCGCCGATCATCCAGCGCAACAACCTCACGTCGCCGCTGATCGTGATCCCGCTGCTGGCCGGTTGGGACCCCAGCCACCAGATGGGGCGGGTCTTCGAGTACGACGGCGCCGGCGGGGCCTACGAGCGCCACGACTTCGCCACGATCGGCTCCGGATCCCCCTTCGCCGAGAGTGCGCTGCGCCTGGGATTCCGCGCCGACCTGGACCAGGAGGCGGCCCTCGAGCTCGGCGCCCTGGCCCTCTATGAGGCGGGCGACAACGACCCGAGCACCGGCGGACCGGACTTCGTCCGCGGACTCTTTCCGATGATGGTCGTCATTGACGCCGCCGGGTACCGCGAGATCTCCAATGAGGAGGTCGGCGCGCGCTTTCGAGCCATCAGCGAGCGGCGCACCAGCACCGGTGGCGTGCCGGGGGGCACCCTGCGATGAGCAACTTCTTCTACGTCGCCCCCGAGCAACTCATCAAGGACCGCGCGACCTTCGCCCAGAAGGGGATCGCGCGAGGCCGCTCCATCCTCGCCTCGGTCTACGACGTCGGCGTGGTGATGGTCGCCGAGAACACCTCGGCCTCCCTGAACAAGATCTCCGAGGTGTACGACCGCATCGCCTTCGCCGGAGTGGGCAAGTACAACGAGTTCGACCGACTTCGCGAAGCCGGGATTCGCTGGGCGGACTCGACGGGGTTCACCTACTCGCGCGACGACGTCGACGCGCGGGCCCTGGCCAACTACTACGCCCAGCACTTGGGTGACATGTTCAGCGAAGGTCCCAAGCCCCTCGAAGTCGAGATCCTGGTCGCCCAACTGGGCAACAAGTTCCACCAGACGAAGCTCTACCAGATCGCCTACGAGGGCACCATCTCGGACGAGGCGCACTACGCCGTGCTGGGCGGCGACGCCGAAGCGGTCAAGGCGCGCTACGCGGCGCTCTTCACCGAGCCCACGAGCCTCGACGTGACGTTGCGCCACGCGGTGGACGCCCTGGGTGGTCCCGAGCGGAGGATTCCCGCCAACGAGCTCGAAGTCGGCGTTCTCGAGGACCGTGGCGCGCGCCGCACGTTCGTCCGTCTCAACGTCGGCGCCATCAGCGAGATCCTCGGGGCGTAGGTCCCCATGCTGCGCCGGATCTTCGGGATCGAAACCGAGTACGGCATCACGTTCTCCCTGCGGGGCCAGCGTCGATTGAGTCCCGACGAGGTCTCGCGGTTCCTCTTTCGCAAGGTGGTCGCCTGGGGGCGCTCGAGCAACGTCTTCCTCGAGAACGGCAGCCGGCTCTATCTCGACGTCGGTAGCCACCCCGAGTACGCCACGGCCGAGTGCGACTCGCTCAGCGACCTCATCGCCCAGGACAAGGCCGGAGAAACGATTCTGCGTGAATTGGTCGACTACGCCCAGGAGCAACTCGTCGACGAGGGGATCCGCGGCGACATCTTCTTGTTCAAGAACAACACCGACTCATCCGGGAACTCCTACGGGTGCCACGAGAACTACTGCATCGACCGCATCGAGGACCTGTCACGCCTCGAGCAGGTGTTCATCCCCTTCCTGATCAGCCGCCAGATATTCGCGGGCGCCGGCAAGGTCGTGACCAACGCGCGCGGCACGACGTACTCGATGAGCCAGCGCGCCGAGCACATCTGGGAGTCCATCTCCTCGGCCACCACGCGCAGCCGACCCATCATTAACACCCGCGACGAGCCCCACGCCGATCCTGAGAAGTACCGACGACTGCACGTGATCGTCGGCGACTCGAACATGAACGAGTTCGCCACGTTCCTCAAGGTGGGCACGGCCGCGGTCGTGCTCGCCATGATCGAGGACCGCACGACGGTGCTACGCGACTTCAATATCGCCTCGCCGATCAACGCGCTTCGCGACATCTCCTACGACCTCTGGAGCAAGGAGCCGATCAAGCTGGTGAGCGGGCGCGACATGACCGCCCTGGAGATCCAGGAGGACCTCTGCGAGCGCGCCGAACTCTTCGCCCAGCGACGTAGCCTGCCCGCCGATCAGGTCGAGGCCGTGCGCATGTGGAGAGAGGTGATCGAGCAGTATCGCTCGGACCCGATGGGTCTCGCCGATCGCGTGGACTGGATCGCGAAGCTCCAGATCATCGAGCGCGAGCGCGAGCGACTCGGGGTCGAGCTCTCCGACGCGCGCATCGCCCTCATCGACTTGCTCTACCACGACACGAACCTGACGCGGGGCCTCTACTACCGGCGTCAGGCCCGGGGCCACTTTCGCCGTATGGTGACCGACGAGCAGGTCGCCCAGGCCGCCGTCACCGCGCCGAGCACAACCCGAGCCCACCTGCGCGGGTCCTTCATCCGCGCGGCCAAGGAGTGGCGCCGCGACTACACCGTGGACTGGGTGCACCTCAAGCTCAACGACGAGATGCAGCGAACCGTGCTCTTGAAGGATCCCTTCAAGAATCACGACGAAAGATTCCAGCGCCTCCTCGACTCCCTGGAGCGACGCGAACGCCACGACCGGCGCGACTAGCCTTGATCCGTGTCCGACACCGTTGAGCCCTCCACCGACGCGTTCCCGGACGAAGCCGACGTGGTGGCCGCCCCCGCGCCGCCGAAGCGGCGCACCAAGCACCTGCTCATCGAGTGGCTCATCATTGTCCTGGTCGCGCTGGGCGTGTCGTTCCTCATGCGCACCTTCGTCATCCAGACCTTCTTCATCCCTTCGGGATCGATGGAGCCGACGCTGCAGATCGGCGATCGCATCATCGTCTCAAAGCTGAGCGTCGACCTGGGAACGATCCATCGCGGCGACATCGTCGTGTTCAAGGCACCGCCGGCCGAACACTGCGGTGATCCCGTCACGGACCTCGTCAAGCGAGTGATCGGCCTGCCCGGCGACCACCTGACCTCCAAGGGCAACACGATCTACGTGAACGGCTCACCGCTGCACGAGACGTGGACCCACTACGAGCCCCTCGGCCAAGCGATCGGCAACGTCACCGTGCCCGCGAATTCCTACTTCATGATGGGTGACAACCACCCCAACTCCTGCGACAGCCGGATGTGGGGCACCGTGCCGCGCAGCGACATCATCGGCAAGGTCTTCCTGCGCATCTGGCCGCTGCGTCGTTTCGGATTCATTTAGTACGGCGAGGTCTCCAGGCTCACCTCTCGTAGGTGCCGCTCACTCGGCCGCGAGCGAGGACAGTGGACGTGACGGCGTCGAGCACGTCGCCGGCCTTCATCTCCAGCAGATCCGTTCCCACCACGCTGACGAGTGGCGCTCCGGTCAGGGCGAACAGTTGAAACGAGTATCGGTGGGGCCCGTGCCCCTTCAGCGGTTCGGGACCGAAGTACCCGCGAGCGACCGTCGAGCGCAGAAGGGTCACCCCGGCAGCGGGTTGACCATTGGACAGGGATCCCTCGGGCAGGCCGTTCGGGTCGACGAGCAACGTCGGATCGAGGAGTGCCAGGCAGTGGACGAAGGGCTTCGACGTCGGCACGTCCACGTCTTCCACCACGAGCAGCACTTCGCTCGTCCCGTCCGGAAGGTGGCTCCAGGCGAGGCTGGGGGAGAGGTTCGACCCGCCGGCCCGCTTGCCGGCGTGCACTCGCGGAATCTGACCGCCCTCGACGAACGCGGTACTGGTCACAGTGATCGACGCGGGGCCGTTCAGGTTGGGGCGATTCCACGCGGATTCGCCATCCCTGTTGCGTCGGGCCTTGAGTAGAGGACCAAGAAGCGCCACGGCGCCCCCTTCGTGTCATCGGATTGCGGCCATGCTACCTTTCGCCTGTTCAGGACGGTCGGCAGCTCGGCGTCCGGTCGCCTGCCACCGAGTCCCAACACCTCCGCCTTTCGGTGTCGCGCGATGGCCCACCCCTACAATGGACCCGTGTTCTCTCTCAGTCCGATCAAGATCCTGGTGATCGTCGCGGTCGTGATGATTCTGCTGGGACCGGACAAGCTGCCCGAGGTGGCCCACAAGCTCGGTGCGAGCTGGCGAGCGCTCAAGCGGCTCCAGGAACGCGTCGAATCCGAGGTGCGCGAAGTGATCCCGGATCTGCCCAGCACCGGGGACCTGGCTCGCCTCGCCCGCAGCCCGGTCAACCTGCTCAACGAGCTGGCCGACCGCGCCGACCTGCGAAGCGGCGCCGGAGAGTCGACTCCGCCCGAGGACGCCGTCGGCGAATCCGACGAATCGCTCTGGAAGGGACCGCTGTTCGACTCGACACATCACATGCCCCAGACTCCGCGCGACTTTCCGCCGTCGCCCGATCCATCGCTCAACTAGGCGCTCGTGTCCAACTTCCGCAAGGCCGCCACTGGCATGACGCTGGCCGAGCACCTGGCTGAGGCGCGCCGCAGATTCCTCCAGAGCGCGGTCGCCGTCCTCGTGGCCGGCGTGGTCGCCTTCATGGTCTATCCCGAGATTCTTCGATTTCTCCAGGACCCGTACTGCCGCGCCCTGCCGCGTCACTGCACCTTCCTGGTGACCAATCCACTCGACGGGCTAACTCTGCGCGTCAAGATCGCCTTCTTCGGCGGACTCCTCTTCGCCTCACCCTTCGTGTTCTGGCACGTATGGCGATTCATCACGCCCGGCCTCAAGGCCAAGGAGCGCCGCTACGCGGTGCCCTTCGTGGCCGCGTCCATCCTCTTCTTCTCGGGCGGTGTGGCGGTGGCCTACTTCAGTTTCGGACACGCCATCGCCTTCTTGCAGTCGATCGGCGGTCACAGCCTCGTGTCGGACTACAACCCGAACCAGTACCTCGGTCTGTTCTTGATGATGATGTTCATCTTCGGGATCACGTTCGAATTCCCCGTGGTGCTCGTTGCCCTCGAACTCGCCGGCATCGTCACACCGCGCCAACTCCTGCGATCCTGGCGCTACGCGTTAATCGCGATCACCGTCGCCTCGGCCGTCTTCACCCCGAGCGGTGATCCGCTGTCGATGCTCGCGCTCGCCACGCCGCTCACCGTCTTCTACTTCCTCTCGATTGGCATCGGCAAGTTGTTCAAGAAGTGACCGAGACCTACCGCCACGAGTTCACCCACACCCTCGGGTTCGGACTCGACGACTTCCAGATCGAAGCCCTCGACGCGGTCGACCGCGGCGTCAACGTCCTGGTGAGCGCCCCCACCGGCTCGGGCAAGACGCTGGTCGCCAATTACGCGATCGGGCGCACCATCACGCACGGCCGGCGCGCGTTCTATACAACGCCTCTCAAGGCGCTCTCGAACCAGAAGTACGGAGAGCTCTCTCGCCTCTACGGTGGCTCGAGGGTCGGGCTGTTGACGGGCGACACGTCGATCAATCGCGACGCCGAAATTGTCGTCATGACGACCGAAGTGCTGCGCAACATGCTCCTCGCCGATGCGGCGCATCTGACGCAGCTCGGCCTCGTCGTCCTCGACGAGGTCCACTACCTCCAAGACCCGTTTCGCGGTGGTGTCTGGGAGGAGGTGCTGATCCTCACGGGCGAGAAGGTGCAGTTCGTCGCCCTCTCGGCAACGGTGGGCAACGCCGGCTTCCTGGGGGAGTGGTTCGAGTCGGTTCGCGGCGAGACCGCCGTCGTCATCGAACGCGAACGTCCCATCACCTTGCACAACCACGTGGCCGTGGTGCGCCGCGGCCAGACCGACACTGAGATCGTCGAGCTGCTCGATGGCGACCGTCCCTCCGACGAGGCGCGACGCATCGACAACCTGATGAAGGCGACGCGTAAGTTCCGCCGTGGGCCGCAGTGGAAGAACTCCCGCTCCGCGTCGCCGCCGGCGCCCTTTCGCGCTCCGCGCCGCTCGGAACTGTTGCGTGCTCTCGAGCACGAGGATCTGCTGCCGGTGATCGTGTTCATCTTCTCGCGTGCGGCCTGCGATGACGCCGTGCACCAGTGCCGGCGAGACGGGCTCAACTTCACGTCGAGTGAGGAGAAGCGCATCATCACGCGCATCGCCGAAGAACGTCTCGTCGACTTCTCCGACGAGGACCTCGCCGCGCTGGACTTCCCGGACTTCCTCGACAGCCTGGTGCGCGGGTTGGCGGCCCACCACGCCGGCATGGTTCCGGCGTTTCGCGAGATCGTCGAGCAGTGCTTCGAACACAACCTGCTCGCCGTCGTCTTCGCGACCGAGACGCTCGCCCTGGGCGTGAACATGCCGGCCCGATCGGTGGCCCTTGAGCGCTTCACGAAGTACTCCGACGCGGGCAAGAAGTTCCTCACGAGCGGCGAGTACGCGCAGATGACCGGCCGCGCCGGGCGACGAGGTCTCGACGACGAGGGCCACGCGGTGGTCTGTTTCGCCCCTGAAGTGGCGTTGCATGACGTGGCGCGCGTGGCGCTCGCGGCCCCGTCAGATCTGCACTCGTCGTTCCGTCCGACCTACAACCTCACGGCGAACCTCGTAAACCACTTTGACTACGACACCGCGCTCAGCATTGTCCGGCGCTCCTTCGCCCAGTTTGAGAGCGACCACCGCCCACGCCCCGGGCGCTCCCTGGTCGAGCAGTTGCTCGCACGCCACCGTGTGCTCGAGCGCCTGGGCTACGCCGACGGATGGCATTTGAGCGAGCGCGGCCAGTTGCTGCGCTCGCTCTATCACGAGAGCGACCTGCTGATCGTCGAGTCCATCAGCGCGGGCGTTCTCGAAGAGCTCGAGCCGGCCGAACTGGCGGGCGTCCTGTCGGCGTTCGTGTTCGAATCCAAGCGTTCCGCCAAGCCGGTCCACGCTGGCCGTCAGGTGCCCGTGAAGCGTCGCCGGGCCATTAACGACCGACTGGGCCCCCAGCGGCGCGACGTCATCGCCGAGCGCCTCGGAGAGATCGCCGTCGAGGCGGCGACCCTCTCCACCCTCGAAGACGAGTTTTCTGTGCCCCACACCCGAGAGCCCGACGGGCGTTTCGCGACGGTCATCGCCGCCTGGGCCCGTGGGGCGTCCCTGGGCACCGTTCTCGACCTGGCCGACCTCGAGTTGGGCCAGACCTCACCAGGGGATTTCGTGCGAAACGCCAAACAGGTGGCCGATCTCTGCGAGCAGGTGACGCGACTGTCGCCGCGCTACGGGGTCGTGGCGGTGGCCCGCGAGGCCCGTGAGGCGATCATGCGCAGCGTCGTGGCGGGCAGTTTCAGCGTCCACCAGCTCGGCTAAGTGGCGCTCTAGTCTCGATTACCCATGCACCCCTACGTCGCCGAAGACTTCACCGACGCCGAGCAGTCGGTCCTGCGGCGGTACTTCACGAACCTCGAGGGGCCGGTGTTCGCGCTCGTCAACCTGCCCGAGGTCGTCAAGGGCGCGCTCTTCGCGCGCTATTCGCGCTCGTCCAAGAGCCTGCGCCGTCTCTTCCTCGACGAGTTCGCGGGCGACCTGGATCTCAGCGGTGACGTGACGGTCGACGCGACCACGGGCCTCGACCGCGCCGACGAGCTGTACCAGCGCATCTTCTATGAGTACGGGGACGACTCGGTCGCCCAACTCGGCGGGGTCCACTTGGCGTGCGAGCAGGCGAGCAACGTCCTGACCAAGGTTCTCGAGCGTGGTCGCCTAGCCAGTTACTTGGAGCAGTCGACCCGCTACCTGGGCTACGACAAACGGCTTTCGAACGGCCACTATCGCTTCTACCGCGACGGCCAACTCCTCGAGTCGCGCTACGGCGCGCGCTACGTCGGCGAGATGGATCGCATGTTCGATACGTACGGCCAGCTCCTGAAAGCACTCACGGAGTGGCTGACCCGACGCTTCCCCAAGACTCCCGACGACACCGACTTCGTCTACCGACAGGCGATCCGGGCCAAGGCGCTCGACGCGGTGCGCGGACTATTGCCGGCGAGTGCCCTCTCGAACCTGGGGATCTACGCGTCCGGCCAAGCCTACGAGGCGCTGCTGCTGCGCATGCGCGCGCACCCCCTCGAGGAGGTGCGCGACTACGCGGAGCTGATGTACGACGAGCTCGCCAAGGTGATCCCGTCGTTCCTCAAGCGCCTCAACGTCGCCGAGCGTGGGGGAGCGTGGACGACGTATCTATCCGACACGCGCCGAGCGACCGCCGAGCTGGTCGAGTCGTGGTCGTCCCCTCGCCCGCGCGACGAGGGCGACCAGGTCCGACTCGTGGGCTACGACCCCGAGGGTGAAACGCGCGTACTCGAGGCCATCGTCTTTGAGGCCTCGACGATGTCGGACGAGGCGGCGCGCCGCGTTGTCGCCGGGCTCGACGACCGAGCCCGCCAGGAGCTGCTGGGCGCCTATGTGGGCGAGCGCGCGAATCGCCGTCACCGCCCCGGACGCGCTTTCGAGCGCACCGACTACCGCTTCGAGCTGGTGACCGACTACGGGGCCTTCCGCGACTTGCAGCGTCACCGCCTCTTGACCGTTGACTGGCAGCCCCTGACGGTGGATTTGGGTTACGACGTGCCCGAGATCGTCACCGAGGCCGGCTTTGGAGCGCTCTACGAGGAGTCTCTCGCCCGCTCGGCCGACCTCTACCACGACCTCGTGGCCGAATTCCCCCAGAGCGCCCAATACGCAGTGGCCCTGGCCTTTCGCATCCGCTACGTCATCCAGATGAACGCCCGCGAGGCCATGCACCTCATCGAGCTTCGCTCGAGTCCCCAGGGCCATCCCAACTACCGCCGGGTCGCGCACCGCATGCACGAGTTGATCGCCGACGTGGCCGGCCACCACGGCCTGGCCCGGGCCATGAGCTTCGTGGACCACGCGGACACCGATCTCGAACGCCTCGAAGCCGAGCGCCGCGCCGAACGCCGACGCCACGAAAGTTGAGTGGTACTCAGGTTTAGCCATTCTTTAAGGGAAATGGCACATGAGCCACCGAAAAGGTTCTACACTGCCAGCGCCAGATAGAAGGGTAGTTATGGCTAGCACCAGTGACGCAGACGAAGTATTCGATGAAGAAGAACTAGCCGAGGGTTTCGACGAGGAGATCGTCGGGGCGGAGATTGACGACGCCGAGGGTGTCGACGTCGAGGATCTCGTCGAGGACGAGGACGAGGACGACGCGGACGTCGAACTCGATGAAGACGAGGTTCCGGTCGAGGCCGTCGTGGTCGACGACGAAGACCTCACCGACGACGCCGACGTGGAATTGGCCCTTGACGAGGTCCTCGCCGAGACGATTCGCCGCACCACCACTCCCGAAGACGACGACGACCTCGTGGGCGAAGTCGACCCCACCGCCGAACTGGTCGAGGCGATCCTGCCCAAGCAAGACGACGAATTCCGTTGTTCCTCGTGCCGCCTGCTCAAGAAGACGAGTCAGCTCGCCGACGAGGCGAAGATGCTCTGTCGCGACTGCGTCTGAGCCTCTGTCAATGGCTCTGCGCCTCGAACGCGTCGCCGTCGCGACGGACGAGGTCCGCACGCTGTGGAGCGAGTTGCTCGAGAGTTCTCGTGGCGTTCGAGGAGCGTCGGCGATTCATGACGATGTCGGCGACCTCGACAACGTCATCGAGCACGGTTGCCTGTGGGTCGGTCGTGACGACCATCCGGTCTCGCTCGCCGTGGTCGACGGCGGAATCGTGAAGATCCTCTACGTCACCGTGAGCCAGCGCCGTCGCGGCGTGGGCCGTTCCACGTTGGCGGCGCTCTTGACTCAGGCCGAGGCGAACGACGCGTGGGCGCTACCTGGCGATCGGGCGAGCAAGTCCCTCTACGAATCCGTGGGCTGGCGAGCCCGTTTGCTTACGATGCGGGGCGACTAGCCGGCCGACCAGCCGGTCGACGAGCAGGTCGCGTCGGCGGCGGGGGAGGCGGTACCTTCATCCCGAGCAGCTTGGCGAGCTCGGGAATGGCCCCGGCGCTCTTGACCGCGAGGGCGTGGCACTGCTCGTTGTCCGGGATGCCGTGTGGCTTCACGTTGCGACGAATCGACGTGTCGACGGCGAGGGTCACGATCTCGGCCCAGCGCTCGGGCGTCTGCTCGGCCGTGAGAGCCTCGGAGACGATGCCCACCACGCGAACCGCCATCTCCGCGCCGACGCGCGTTGACATGTCCGGCGGGCGCGCGACGAGCCGCAGCGCCTCTTCGACGTTGTTCGAAGTCACGGCGGCCTCGAGGCGCTCGTTCCACTGCGTGCGAAGAGCCTCGAGACGAGTTGTCAAAGCCGCCTGCAGCTCCTTGAGCTGAGCGCGTGACTCCTCGTCGAGCGAGACCGTCTTCGCGGAGGTCACCACGGCTCGCAGATCGCGCAGGCGCAGCTCCTTGCCGGCACCGATGGCCCCGGCGGCCCGGTCCTTCCACATCGCCAAGTTGGTGCGACCCAAGAGGTCTTCGGCGATGCGCTCGATCGTCACCGGGTCGACGGTGGGGCGGCCCTGGGCGGTCGCGTTCTTGTTCTGCTCGGCCACCGCGGTGCGAACAGCGGGCATCCCTCCGCGAAGGAGCTGTTCGGCCACGGGCAGCTGCTCGGGCGAGAGCGTGGCTAACAGGGCGTTGCGGTGAGTGGTCGTCACCGGAGGGGCGATCGGCCCGCTCGGGCGCTCACGACGCGGGGGGCGGGCTCCACCGCGAACGGGGCGCTCGCCACGCGACGGACCACTGCGGGCGGGTCGCTCCGAGCGCTCGGGGCGTTCGGCCCGCTCGGCGCCGTCGGGACGCGGGGCTCCGTCGCGGCGCGGGCGTTCGCGCGTGTCACCCTCGGCGCGGGGGCCGGTGCGGCGAGTGTCGCGACCACCTGCGCGCGCGCCGTCGCGGCCGCCCTCACGGGCGCCCTCGCGACGAGGGCCGCGGCCTTTGGGCGCGTAGGTCACAATGACGTCGGGGCCCGACTTGGCCACCGGAATCAGTTCGATCCGCTCGTGACGCGGGTCTACCGGGGACGCGGTCTTGGGTGCCATCACCGAGAGGACTTCCATGCCCTCCATGTACTGCTCCACGTCGGCGCGATACACGTTGCCCACCACCGCGCCACCGGGCACGAGGTTGGCGTTGAGAACGCCCTTGGGCAGCTTGGCGCCGGCCGCGCGCCACGTGGCGACGTCGCCCTGCAGACTGGTGATTTCGATCTCAATGCGACGAGACATAGGTTTCCAATCTAGTCGCTCCTCACGTGGCAAATATTTCATCTTCTTTTAGACCAAATTTAGGTCATCGTGCCTAACATGATCTTCGTGAGTGATTTTCCGACGCCCCCCGCCGACGAATCGCCGACCAACGACGACGCCGCGACGACGGCCAGCTCGCCCAGCGCCGCAGCCAGTTCAGAAGTCGCGTCGTCGGTCGACACCCCGCTCGTTGACGCCGTCCCACCCGCCGACGGCGAAGGCGGCGTTTCCGAGGACCTCCCACCGACGGGCGACGCGAGCGTCGCCGCCCCGGCCCCGGAGAGCGAATTGAACGCCATGGCGCTCGCCTCCCAGGGTCGTACGACACGTACTCCCTGGTCAACTCGTATTTCACTCTTACTCGTCGCGGCCCTGGTCGGGGGCCTCGCGGGTCACTTCGCGGCCCCGTCATCCGGCAACGGCGGCGTGACCATCAACTCAACGAACACCCCGGCCACGGGGGCCATACTGCCCAGCGGACTCACGATCCCCACGCTCGTGGACCGAGTGCTGCCGTCGGTCGTGTCGATCGACGTGAAGGGTCAAGGCAGCGAGGACCAAGGGACGGGCATGATCGTCTCCTCCAACGGTCTGGTCGTCACGAACAACCACGTGATCGCCGCTGCCGTGAACGGCGGAACGATCACCGTCACCCGATCGGGCTCGACCAAGAGTCTGCCCGCGACGTTGGTGGGAACGAATCCCATGAACGACGTCGCGCTGATTCGCATCAACGGCGCCTCGGGCCTACCCGCGGTGACCTTCGGCAATTCGAATTCCCTCGTGGTCGGTGACGCCGTCGTGGCCATCGGCAACGCGCTCGGCCTGGCCGCGGGAACGCCCACCGTGACCCAGGGCATCGTCTCGGCACTGGGCCGCACCGTGACGGCTGGCTCGGGCTCGAGCACCGAGACGCTGAGCAACATGATTCAGACTGACGCGGCGATCAATCCCGGCAATTCGGGCGGTCCGCTCCTGGACGCCCACGGCAACGTGATCGGCATGAACACCGCGGTGGCCGGAACGCTGCCGGATGGAACGAGTGCGCAGAACATCGGTTTCGCCATCCCGGTCGCCACGATCAAGTCGCTCTTCAAGTCGTTGTTGGCCGGCGAGAGCGTCGTCAACCACGGGGCCTTCATTGGCGTGGAGATCATGTCGATGAACCCGACGTTGCAGCTCCAGTATGGATTCACCGTCTCGAGTGGCGCGGTCGTCATGAGCGTGATTCCCAATACCGGTGCCGCAGCCGCCGGCATCAAGCAGGGCGACGTCATCGTGGGAATCAACAACACCACGATCAACAGCGCCCAGGATGTCTCGAGCGTGCTCTCCTCACTGCACCCTGGTGACAAGATCAACGTGAAGATCGTTCGTGGTTCCAAGCACCTGACGCTCAGCGTCACGCTGGGCACGCAACCTCACTAGCCGCCTACGGGCAGGCGTAGTCACTGTCGAGGGAGTGGCTGGTCCACTGCGTGATCGCCACCGGTCCCCCCGAGAAGGCGGCGAGCGAGCAGTTCGAAATGGCCCCGGACTCCGTGCGAGCCCCGGGGATCCAGTCGGGCAGGCTCAGTGGGAACGCGCCACCCGTGATCGAGGACCACTGAGACGACGTGGAGTAGATCCCTACCGCCGTCGTCGATGACGCGCTGGTGAGCGCGTCATACATTCCCTGTAGATCGGCCGCGTTCATCTGTTGTCCGCCGGTCCCGGCCAGCCACGAGTTCGCGGTCTCGACGTCGAGCCACCACGTGTAGTGAGTGGCGTCCGAGGAGATCGTCGTCGCAGACCCCTGGAGGTTGATCGCGTTGGCGGCGTCGACCAGCCACGTCATGTCCTGGCTCGCCATGTTGTATCCGTACTGCCACGCACAAGCCGGTGTATTGGCGCCGACCGTATCTGTCGCGCCCGAGCTCGTCACCAGTGTCGTCGTCTGGCACGTTCCGAAGCGATCCGTCGAAATCGACGACGTCGGCCAGTCAGCGATCGGGGCACCGTTGTACGAATTACCCGGATCAGCGGTGTTGACGTAGAGCCCCACCTTTGCTTGAGTCGTGACACCCGACGCCGATGAGACTGCCCAGTACAGCTCGCTCTGGGTGTACTTCGGATAACTAGCGGAAGGACCGAAGCACGAGTTGAGATCGTTCGCCAAACCGCCGTTCACTCCGACGATCGCGAAGGCCGGTGACGAGGGGAGGGAACCGCCGCACTGGGGATACGACACGTCGTTACCCGATGGAGGATTCGACGAACCACCTCCACCGCCGCCACCGCCGCCTCCGGGCCGTGCTGCCCAGGCGGGAGACGCCACCCCCGCCGCGATCACGCTCGCGACGACCAGAGTGGTGGCTCCGCGGAGTCTCGTGGACCAACGTGGAGACGACATGCTTGTACCCCCCCCCCAGGTGCTACTTCGGACATCGTACGTCGAGAGCCGCGCGAGCGCCGTCGTAGCGGTGCCCTACTGTCAAGACGGTGATTCCGCCACGAGGACCTTCGGGATCTCGAAGCCGGTGATCACGAGCGCTGCGGATGAATGGGGGCTGGAGTGGACGTGGCATTGGCGAGGTTCGTGGATGAGAGTGCGCTAGCCCACGTTGACGAAACTCGCTCGTACTTCGAGGCGCGCCAGGCGGCTGGAGGACAGTTGGGTCCGACCAACTACGACGAGCTACTCGTCGCGCGCGACGCGTTGCCGCCCGGTCCGACAAAGTCTCGCGCGGTGGAGTACCTCGCCCGATCGGGTGCCCGAGAGGTCCCCGTCAGGGTCACGAGTCCGAGCTCGGGCGCATCACGTGCCATCTACCTCGACATTCACGGAGGGGGATTCTTCATGGATTCCGCGGCTCGCGGCGACGACCGCAACGCGGCAATCGCCGACGCCCTCGACGTCACCGTCGTGAGCGTCGACTACCGACTGGCGCCCGAGCAGCCCTGGCCGGCCGCGCCCGATGACTGCGAGACTGCGGCTCTCTGGCTGATGGGGGAGGGGAGGGAACGCTTCGGGACCGATCAGTTCGTCGTGAGAGGCGCCTCAGCCGGGGCCACGCTCGCGATGACCACCCTGATGCGGTTGCGCGACCGCGACGCCGTCGCGACGTGTCGTGGTGCGGTCCTGCTCTTTGGCGCGTACGACCTCAGTGGACGTACCCCGGGAGGAGCGCCGTACGGTCACGAGTGGTTCATCCGCTCCTACGCCGGTCACGTCGAGGATCGGAGCGTCCCCGACGTCTCGCCACTCTTTGGCGACCTCCACGGATTGCCGCCGACCCTGCTAGCAGTCGGCACTCGCGACGTCCTGCTCGAGGACAATCTCGCGATGGCGGCGCGCTTGTCCGCCGCCGGCAACGAGGTCGACCTGCGGGTCTACCCCGAGGCGATGCACGGCTTCACGTCGCATCCGACGACCATGGCCACCGAGGCGCTGCGCCAGGTCGGGGAGTGGATCGATCGACGGCTGATCTGACGACCCGTTACCCGTCGTTAGGGACAATACTACCTGATGAACTCGTCTTTCATGCCAGGGTTGCGATGCCACCATCGACGGGCAAGATCGCACCCGTGACGTAGCTCGCGCCGGGCGACGCGAGGAAGATCGCGGCCCCGGCCATGTCCGCGGGCCGTCCGATGCGTTGCATCGGCGCGGCCGCCGCAATCTCGTCACCAAAGGCCTCGAGCGTGGCGTGCATCATCTTCGACTCGAAAGGTCCCGGCGCGATCGCGTTCACCGTCACCAGGGGAGCGAGCGCCTTGGCGAGGTGTCGAGTCAGCTGATGGACCGCCGCCTTGGAGGCGGAGTAGGCGTAGGTCTCCATCGTTGGAACGTGCAGCCCGTCGATCGAGCCGATATTGATCACGCGGGCCGGCGCGTCGGCGCTGGCGTCCGCCTCGAGGAGTCCGCGCAGGAACTTGGTCAGGTGGAAGACGCCCTTCACATTGAGCGAAAGGACCCGCTCGAAGGCCGCCTCGTCGTAGTCGGCCATCGGTGCCCCCCACGTGGCACCCGCGTTGTTCACGAGCACGTCGAGATGCGTCTCGCGCTCGGCGACCTGGTCAGCGAGGATGCGACAACCCTCCTCGGTCGACAGGTTGGCCGGCAGCGCGACGCAGGTGCCGATCGCCGAGAGCTCGCGCGCGAGCTCCTCACAGGCGTCCGCCTTTCGCGACGAGATGTAGACCTTCGCCCCCGCGTCAACGAATCCGCGGGCGATCATCTCGCCGATACCGCGGCTGCCGCCGGTCACCAGGACCACCTTGCCCGTCACGTCAAAGAGTGAGTTCATGGCCGCAGCCTAGGTCAGGGGTCGCGTCGACTCCATGAGAAAGCCCACCCGTGGTCGAGGCAGGTCCGGGCGCAACTCGTGCGCCACGACGAGGGCCTCATCAAGGTCGTGAGCGTCCACGAGCACCTGCTCCAAGCCACGCCAGGGATCTCCCCAGAGGACGCGAAAACGCGCCACGGCTCCTAATAGCCGACGCGGATGTTCGTCACGGCCCAGGCCGAAACGTCAGAATTCGTGTCCGTCGCGTACTGGGCGTGGATCTTCCACGTACCGGCGGCGGTGAAGTTGAAGCTGCAGCTGACTTGACTCTTGTCGACCGTCTGGAAGCGACAGACGATGTTGTTCACGCCCGAATTGTCCGGGGCCACGGCGACAACTCGCACGACGCCCGGCGTATGTTCGGGCAGGACGTCGACTTCGATGATGAAGTTGGGCCCGCTGGCCGACGGCGCCACGCTATTGGCGCTGAAGTCGTAGGACAAGGTCACCTTGCCCTGGGAGTCGGCCGTCGCGGGCAGAGCGTAGAGACCCACGCTTGACGCCACGAACAGGGCGGCGACCAGTAACCGACGCATATGTGGAGTATATCAGTCCTGAGCGTCACTTGGGCCGATAATGTTCGTTATGTAAAGTGATGACAATGCCGTCCAAGAACGGGTAATTCCCCATCTCCAAGGGCCCGGGAAGCGCCCACTAGTTTCGATGGTCAATGCGCCCCTCGATTTCCCTCTCGCCTCGCCAGATGGCCGTGGCGGTCGCGCTGGTGGCCGGTGGCGGCGCGGTGGGCACGCTCGCGCGGGATCTGATCCTTCGTCTCCAGCCCAACCCGGAGCGCGTCTTACGGGCGTCCGCCACCTACGCGACCCCCGAGCCGTGGACCAGCCACGTGCCGTGGGTCCTCCTCGGAATCAACTTCCTTGGGGTCTACCTGGCCGTCGTGCTCCTGCGCGGGATCCTGCGCCACCACGACCCGAACGACCCCATGCGACTCCTCTTGATCACCGGACTCCTGGGCGGCTTCACCTCATACTCGAGCCTCTACGTGTCGCTCGGGCAGATCTGGCACCTGTCCGTGCTCGCCAGCGTGGGCGTCGCCGGGGGAGCCGTGGCTAGCGGTCTGGTCGCGGCCTGGCTCGGCCTGCTGTCCATGGGGCACCGACGATGACGACCCTCTACGTCTCCCTCGCCGGGGCCCTGGGCGCCGTCGTGCGCTTCCTCGTCGAATACGCCGTGCGCCGCCACCACCCCACCCGACGCCCCTGGGCGACGGTGGGAGTAAACGTTCTCGGATGTGCGGTCGCCGGCTGGGTCGCCTACCAGCTCGTCTCCCCCGTCGACGCCACCGCTCACGCGATCCTCCTCACGGGGTTCTGCGGCGGTCTCACGACGTTCTCCTCGGCGTTCGCCATTCCCGCGATCCTCCAGCGCGAGCACCACTGGGGATACGCCGCGGCCCTGATCACCACTACCCCGCTGCTGTGCGCGGCCGGCTTCGCGCTTGGAGCGAGTCTCGCCCACGCGTAGAGGTCGGCGGCCGCCGACTGCGGTGTCCGATTTCCGCTAGTTCAGGTCACGGTGTGGGGGCACAATTGAGACGTGATCGATGACCCCGAGCGCTGCTACCAGGCCGCGAAGAGCAAGGACCCGCGATTCGACGGCGTCTTCGTGACGGGGGTCCTCACGACCGGCATCTACTGCCGGCCGAGCTGTCCGGCCCGTACACCACGTCGGGAGAACGTTCGATTCTTTGCCACCGCCGCCGCGGCCCAGCAGGCCGGGCTGAGGGCCTGTCTTCGGTGTCGTCCCGACGCGACGCCCGGCTCACCAGAGTGGAACGTCCGCGCCGATGTCGTCGCGCGAGCGATGCGCCTCATTCGCGACGGGGTCGTCGACCGCGAAGGCGTCGGCGGGCTGTCCGAACGCCTCGCCTACAGTGAACGACACCTCAGTCGGCTCCTCAACGCGGAGGTCGGCGCGGGGCCCCTCGCCCTCGCACGGGCCCAACGCAGCCAGAACGCTCGCACGCTGCTTGAGACGACCGACCTACCCGTGACCCAGATCGCCTTCGCGGCGGGTTTCGACAGCGTGCGACAGTGCAACGAGACGATCCGTCAGGTCTACGCGCGAACCCCACGCGAGCTTCGCCAACGCTCGAGCGTGGTGAGAACATCACGGGATTGGACCACGCACGGCATCGAACTGCGACTGCCGGCTCGACGGCCCTTTTCGGCGAAGAGCGTGCTCGGATTCCTCGGAGCGCGCGCCGTCGCGGGTATCGAAGACTAC
>JAJXXB010000103.1 GCA_021781315.1 Actinomycetes bacterium
GATCAACATCACGATCAACAGGTAGCTGCCCACGAAGGCGCTCAGGCGGCCGATCGCGAGGAACCAGCCGCCGGGCGAGGTGAGCGCGGCGAGGGACTCAGTGGCGAGATCGAAGCCGATGACGACGAGGAGCCCGAGTGCGGCGAGCGCGGCGAGGACGTTCGCGACGAGGGGCTGGGGTTCGGTGCCCTCGGCGCGCCGCGGTGGATGGATGGTTGACCACGAGGGCCGGCGGTGGGGAAACGTTCGATCACTCGTGGTCACGCGGGGAACGGTACTGGGACTACCTAAGAGGACCGGAAGAATCAGTTGAGACTTTGCCGAACGGCGGCGTGGGCCCGGCGGCGTCGGCGCCTAGCGCAGACCCTCACGCGCGAGGTCGGCCACCGCGGCGGCGACGACGTCCGGGTCGGGCTCGAAGTCGACGGTCGCGCGCAGCGCCAGGTGGCTCGCGCCTCGGTCGGGGCGAACCATCAGGATCTGGTGCACCTCGAGGTGGTGACGCTCGAAGGCGACCGCCGAGGCCGCCATGTAGAGCCGCCAGACCCGGGCCCTCGCCTCGCCGACCTCGGCGACGGCGTCGCCCCAGTGTCGCTCGAGGTTCGCCACCCAGTGACGGAGCGTGAGGGCGTAGTGCTCGCGCAGGCTCTCGAGGTGACGCACCTCGAGGCCGTGGCTCTGGAAGCGACCGACCAGGTCGCCGACCTGGTGCAGCTCGCCGTCGGGGAAGACGTAGCGGTCGATGAAGGCGCTGCCGGTCTTCGCGCCGCGCCGCGTGCCGAACACGAGGCCGAGGTGGTGTCCCAGGTCGTCGAGTCGCGTCGGACGCGGGTCCTCGTCGTGGGTGGCCGGCCGGCCGATGGCGTGGTTGAGGAACCGGCCACCGGGCACGAGCAGGTGGGTCAGGGTGTCGGTGTAGGTGGGCAGCCCCCGGCGACCCACGTGCTCGGCCATGCCGATCGAGCTGATGGCGTCGAAGGGGCCGTCGGTGACGTCGCGGTAGTCCTGGACCCGGAACTCGACGAGGTCGCCGAGGCCGAGGGCCCGCGCGCGATCGCTCGCGTAGCGCGCCTGGGGCTTGGAGAGCGTGACGCCGACCACGCGCGCGCCGTAGGTGCGCGCCGCGTGGATCGCCATCGTGCCCCACCCGCAGCCGACGTCGAGGAGCCGGTCACCCGACTTCAGGCCGAGCTTTCGCGCTACGAGGTCGACCTTGCGGATCTGGGCGCTCTCGAGGGAGTCCTCGGGCGTCGCGAAGAGCGCGCACGAGTACGTCATGGACGGGCCGAGCACGTACTGATAGAAGCGATTGGAGACGTCGTAGTGGTGGGTGACCGAGCGCGCGTCGCGGCGTCGGGAGTGCAGCACGCCGTGGCTGCGCGCCTCGATCGAGGGCGCGGCGACGGGGGTGAAGATCGAGGCGCCGAAGCTGCGCGCGAGTTCGGCGAGGGCACCGGCGTGGGCCTTCAAGTCAAAGGACGGCACGTCGAGTGAGACCAGCGCGTCGAGGTCACCCTCCACGTCGAGGTCGCCGGCGACGTAGGCGCGCGCGAGACCGAGTTCGCCGGGGTGGGTGAGCACCCGGCGCAGGGCGTCGCGGTTGCGCACGACGATCGTGACCGGCGCGCCGTCCTCGCCGCCGACGCTGCCGTCGAAGGCCTCGATGCGCACGGGCAGGTTCCCGTCGAAGATGGTGGTGACGAAGGTCGCGACGTCCAACAGCCCTCCTGATCTCGTATATTGGCACCGTAGCGGCCGCGGGACGATACTGCAACCATGACCTACGACGAGGCGCGCGCCCAACTCATCGCGTGGCGCGACGACTACCCCGACAATCCCTTTCAGTCCGATCCGCTGCTTCGCAAACTGCTTACGCGCTACCTCGACGGCGCGCGACTCAGCGACCTCGAGCGGCGCGCGAGCGCCTTCGCCGCGGCGGTGACGAGCGTGGTGGCCCCGGCGGCGGCGCGCTACGAGCAGCGCGCGCACCTGGCGGAGTTCTCGCCCTACGACGGCATCGGACGGCGCATCGAGCGCGTCGACTTCGACCCGTCCTACCACGTCGCGGGCGAGGCGGTGTGGGCGAGCGGCGTCGTCGCGCTCTCGGGCGAACCCGGCCGCGCCTTCGAACAGGCGACCCTGCTCTACCTGCTCTCACTCGAGGGCGAGGCCGGCCACGCCTGCCCGGCGACGTGCACGATCGGTCTGGCGCGGGCGCTTCGCCGTCGCGCCGACGCCGCGGTCGCCGACCGGTTCCTGCCGGCGCTGCTCGAAGCGGACTACGCCCTCGCCGAGCGCGGCGCCCAGTTCCTCACCGAGGTCCAGGGCGGCAGCGACGTGGGGGCGAACGCCTGCGTGGCCGAGCCGAGCGGCGACGGCGTCAGCTTTCTCATCACCGGCGAGAAGTGGTTCTGCTCGGTCGCCGACGCGCACCAGTTCTTCGTCACCGCCCGGGTCCCCGGCGCGCCGGCGGGCACCGCGGGACTCGCCAGCTTCGTCGTGCCGCGCGAACTCGACGGTGTTCCCAACGGCTTTACGCTGCGGCGCCTGAAGGACAAGCTCGGCACGCGGGGCCTCGCCTCGGGCGAGATCGACTTCGTCGGGGCGCGCGCCTGGCCGATCGGACCGCTCGAGGAGGGCTTTCGCACCGCGGTCTCGGTGGTGTTGAACACGAGTCGGTGGATGACGGCGGTCGGCGCGGCGGGGATCATGCGTCGCGCCGTGCTCGAGGCGCGCAACTTCGCCCGCCACCGCGAGGCCTTCGGCCGGCCGATCGAGCGTTTCGCGGCGGTGCAGCTCACGCTCGCCGACATGGCGGTCGCGGCCGACGGCGCGCTCGCGCTCGTGATGGCGCTCACCGACGTAGAGGACCGGATCGACGCGCGGCGCGCCACCGAGGCCGACGTCCACTGGCACCGCCTGCTCGTGAACCTGGCCAAGTACCTCACCTCGCGCCAGGCCACCAGCGTCGCGCGCGACGGTATCGAGGTCCTCGGGGGCAACGGCACGATCGAGGAGTTCAGCGTCTTGCCACGGCTCTATCGCGACGCGATCGTCTACGAGTCCTGGGAGGGAACGCACAACGTCTTGGCGGCCCAGGTCCTCAACGACCTGCGTCGCCTGCCGCTGCTCGAAGTGGCGTCGGCTCGCCTGCGCGCCCTGGTGCGCGGCGACGTCGCCGGTCTCAACGACGGGCTCACCATCGCCCTCGAGGGACTCGAGCGCTGTCGCGACGACGGCGAGTTCGCGGCCTGGCACCTGCGCGACGTGCTCGATCGACTGGGCTACGTCGCCGAGGCGATCTACCTGGCCGACGCCGGGTCGCCGGTCGCCGCCTACCACCTGCTCGTGCGCACCGCGCCGGGCTACGACGCAACGGCCGACGTCGGTCTCGCCGAACGGGTGGAGAAGCTGCTCGCGACCTGATCAGATGGCGTCGCTCAGGGTGGCGAGACCGGTGAGGTGCGCGCCGGTGTTGATCGCGTTCACGAGTTCGTCGAGGTGGCTCGCGATCGTCGGGGCGACGCCGTTCCCGTCGAGGTGACGCTTGGCGTCACGGTACCGGTGGCGCAGGTCGCCCGGGGGACCGGGCGTCGCATCGTCGAGTTGGGCCACGAGTCGAGACAGGGCGACGTGGTACTCGCGCGCGAGTTCGAGCATCGCCTCGTCGGGCCCGACGCGCGCCCCGCGCTCGGCCTCGATGCGCAGCGCGTGGGTCGCGCGCAGTATCCGCAGCGCGACCGCGAGCAGTCCGCGGCCCTGGGCCGGGTCGATGCGCGTGGCGGACGGCTCTTCGATCGAGCGCCCGACCGCGGCCTCGGCGCGGGCCCAGGCGACGCGGGCGCGGCGTGACGACTCCATTAACGCCGCCGGGTCGACCGGTCGAGACGAGACGACGTCCATCGTGAGTGCGAGGTAGTCGTCGAGGGCGACGAAGAGGCCGCGCTGCGCCTCGGCGACGCCCGCGCGCGACGGGGTCGGCCAGGCGAGGTACGAGACGACCGCGATTAGTCCGCCGAGGGTGAAGTCGAGCAGGCGGTCGAGTGCGGTGCTCACCGGATCGTGCAGCGAGGTCGAGAGCAGGGTGAGCACGAGCGCGGTGATGAACCCGATCGAGACCGAGAAGTTGGCCGACCACGTCGAGTAGGCCGTCCACGCGAAGACCGCGACGATCACCGCGGTCGCGCCGAGGTCGGGGTGCGTGACGCTCACGACGAGCGTCGCGACCGTCGCGCCGATCGCGGTGCCGACGAGGCGCCCCACGCCGCGGCGCAGCAGCGTGCTGTAGTCGGGCTTCAAGATCACCGCGACCGAGAAGGCCAGCCAGTAGCCCCGCGGCAGGGAGAGCCACGAGGCGACGAGCACGCTCGCCGGCACCGCGATGGCGAGGCGAACGGCGTGGCGAAGGGTCGACGAGCTCGGACGCATCGCGTCGCGCAGCAACGAGAGTCCCCCGCGCCAGTCCACGGCCTCGGCGCGCTGCCAGCTCGGGGCCGCGACCCGGCGCGCGCGCGGCGACTCGTCGGTGATGAGGTCGTTCACGAGCAGGCGCATCGAACGCAGCTGGCCGCCGACGGCCGCGAGGTGCGCGACGTACTGTCCGACGATGACGTCGCGGCGCGGCTCGTCGTGCTCGTCGAGGCGGCGCAGCGTGTCCTCGAGGGTGGCCGTCGCGGCCGACCACGTCGGACTGTGCTGGGTGCGAAGCGCCACG
This sequence comes from Actinomycetes bacterium, assembly GCA_021781315.1. The sequence continues at coordinate 4,715 of JAJXXB010000103.1, forward strand.
GCGATCTCTTCGAGCACGTCGCCGATGGCCTGACGCGCGCCGCGCAGCTCGTCGACGCTCTCGGGCAGCCGCTCGAGGAGTCGCACCCGCAATCCGGCGATGGTCGTGAGTTCGAGGCGCACGCGGCGGACCTGGTCGAGCACGGCGCGTAGATCGCGCACGTCGGTTCGCCCGAAGAGCGACGACGCGGCGAGGGCCCGCTCGGCGTCGTCGACCACCGCGAGGGCGGCGATCGCCGAGTCGGTCGCCGCGCCGCGAGCCAGCACGGCGACGGCGTCACAGGCCGCCGCCAGCTTGGTGCGCTGCACCCGCAGCGACGGCGGGAGGCGCAAGACGAGCAGGGCGGTGATCTCGACGATCGAGCCGACGACGACGAAGCCCGCGAGGTGCAGGGCGATCGGGATCGAGCCGGCGAATCGCCCGAAGACCACGTAGGCGATGATCGACTGGTTGCCGATCGCGGCGGGTACCTGGCCGAACACCGAGACGAGGCCCGCGCCGAAGCACCAGAAGACGAGCAGTCCGACGTGCAGCCAGGGCACCGACACGCTCGACATGCCGAGCAGCACCGCGGCGCCCATCGCCCCCGCGTCCACGAGCGCGAGGGGGATCGAGAGACGGGGGGCCGCGATCAGGGACACGATGGCGATCAGCTGGGCGCCGACCGCCATGGCGATGGCGCCGGTGACGTTCGAAAAGGCCAGTCCCACGGCGAAGACCGTGATCACGGGTACCGCCGTGATCGCACCCACGACCGGGGCCACGAGCCCCCGGTCGACGCGAAGGGTGTCGGCGAGGACCGCGAGCGCGCTCGCGAGGCGCCGGCGCGTCGGCGCGCCCCTCGGCTCGAGGCTCGTTTCGGTGCGCTCCATAGGGGAGACCCTATCGACCGGGTCTCGACCTACGGGTACCGCGCACGGGTTGCGAGGCGAGCCGCGATCAGCCCGTCCCGGCGCCGTCGGCGAACCGATCGGTCGCACCCGCTTCGCGCCGCGTCGCGACGGATCAGTCCAGGGTGACGACGACCTCGGTGGCGGGGGCCGGGGCGGCCTTCGGTCGAACGATCAACGCCGCCATCACGAAGGCGAGCAGCGCACCGAGCGAGCCGACCCGAACGGCCGACTGGTAGCCGTGAACGGCGGCGTGCTGGGCCGCGGCGATCGCGGCCGGCGAGGTCGTCGCCCCGCGCAGGGCGGCGGCGCTCGCCTGGAGCGAGTGCTTGATCGCGGTGGCCGCGATGGTGACCAGGACGGCGAGCCCGAGCGAGCCACCGACCTGCTGGGCCGTGTTGAGCAGCGAGGACGCGAGTCCCTGCTCGTGATTCTTCACGCCGCTCACCGCGTTGACGGTGACCGGCACCATGGTGAGCCCCATCCCGAGGCCGGTCACGACGAGGGGGCCGAAGACGTGCCAGTAGGAGGAGGTCCCGGTGATGAACGAGGCCCAGAAGATGCCGAGCGCCGCCACGAGCGGTCCCGCGACGATGAAGGGGCGCGTGCCCAGGTGTCTGATGACCTTGGAGACGAGCACGCTGCTCGAGGCGACCATGAAGGGGATCGGCAGGTAGGCGACCCCGGTCACGAGCGAGCTGTAGTGCAACTGCTCCTGGAGGAACCGGGTGAGGAAGTAGAGCAGGGACAGCATGGCGCCACCGAGCAGCAGGATCACCGCGAAGCCGCCGGCCCGGTTGCGGTCGCGCAGGAAGCGCGGGGGGATGAGGGCTTCGCGGCTACGGGTCTCGATCACCGCGAAGCCGATCAGCAAGACGGCGCCGATCGCGAACGCGGCGAGGGTGTAGCGGTCGGTCCACCCCGAGCCGGGCGCTCGAATGAGCCCGTAGACGATCGCCGCCATGCCACCGGACACCGCGAGCGCCCCGGGCACGTCGAGTCGTCCGCCGTGACCGTCGACCTTCGGCAGCACCATCGGCGCGAGGATCACGAGCAACGCGCCGATCGGCACGTTGACGAAGAAGACCCAGCGCCACGACTCGGTCTCGACGAGCAGGCCGCCGAGCACGAGACCGAGCGCACCACCGGCGCCGGTCATCGCGGCGTAGACGGCCATCGCGCGGTGACGTTCGGCCCCCTCGTCAAAGGTGGTGGCGACGAGCGCCAGCGCCGTGGGCGACGCGATCGCCGCGCCGATGCCCTGCAGCGCCCGCGCCGCGATGAGCCAGCCCTGGGACGTGGCGACGCCCCCGAGCAGCGAGGCCCCCGCGAAGAGGGTGATCCCGATCGTGAACATGCGCCGGCGCCCGAAGATGTCCCCGGTGCGCCCGCCGAGCAGCAAGAGCCCGCCAAAGACCAGGACGTAGGCGTCGATCACCCACGTCAGGTTGGTGGTCGAGAAGTGCAGGTCCCGCTGGATCGTGGGCAGCGCGACGTTCACGATGGTCATGTCGAGCATGACCATGAGCTGGGCCGCGGCGATCACGACGAGGGCCAGGCGGTGGCGTTCGTGGGTGACGGTGCTCATCGCGCCACCGGAGGCGTGGTCGCCCACAACAGCACGTCGACGACGGGTCGACCCTGCCCGTCTTCGAGGTGACGTTCGAGCCGCTCGAGGCGCAGAACGTCGAGGTCGGCGAAGGCCTCGCCCAGGATCTCCTCGGTGTAGAGCCTCGCCGCATCGGGTGGACCGGTGAGACCGAGCGCGTCGAGGTGGTGGCCGATCACGTAGAGGTGGCCGCCGGGTTTAAGCGCGCGC
>JAJXXB010000150.1 GCA_021781315.1 Actinomycetes bacterium
CGGCCTCGGGCTTTCCCTCGTTTCGCGAAATCTCTTCCACCGTCGCGCGCTCAGCCTCGACCTCGGCCGCCGGCACCTCATCGCGCGTCAGGTAGAGGGGCTTGGCGAACGCCACGTGCACGGCGATCTCGTGAGCGACTTCGGAGGTCCCGCCCGCCAGCACGACGATGACGGCGTTCACGCCGCGACCCGCCTGCTGGTGGATGTACGTCTCGATGACCTCGCCTTCGCCGGCGACCAATCGGGCGACGCGTCCCACGGAGATGTTCTCCTTCAGGGTCGTGAGCAGGGTCTCGATGCGGTCCTGGAACTCCGCGACGGCGCCCTCGCCGGAGGCGGCGACGCGCGCGGCGATCTCATCGGCGAGCGAGACAAACTCTTCGGACTTGGCCACGAAGTCGGTCTCGCAGCGCAATTCGACAATGGCGGCCGCCTGGCCGTCACGCACCACGGCCACGGCGCCTTCGCCGGCCACGCGGTCGGCGCGCTTGGCGGCCGAGGCCAGTCCCTGCACGCGCAGCCACTGGGTGGCCGCGGCCATGTCGCCGTCGTTAGCCTCGAGGGCCTTCTTGGCGTCCATCATTCCCACGCCGGTCGCCTGGCGCAGGGCTTGTACGTCCTTGGCTGTAATAGCCACGTTGATTCTCCTTCGTCGGTGTTTAGGCGGTAGGGGCGTCGCCGGCGTCGACGGCGTCAGTGGCCTCGGGGGCCGGCGTCTCGTCCGCGACGGGCGCCTCGGCAACCTCGGCGACTTCGGCGGCTGCGTCGGTTTCGACCGGCGCCGAGACTTCCGTGACCACGGGCTCGGCAACCTCAGCGACCTCGGCGGCGACGGACTCGGCCGCAGCGGGCTCGGCCGCAGCGGGTGCGGGTGCAGCGGCGGCCTTGGGCGGCGTCGCGGGACGGTTGGCGCGGATGAAGCGGCCCTCGGCGACGGCGTCGGCCATGAGGCGGCACAGCAGGGCGCCGGCGCGGATGGCGTCGTCGTTGCCGGGGATCACGTAGTCAATGACGTCGGGGTCGCAGTTCGTGTCGACCACGGCCACGACGGGCAGGCCGAGCTTGCGCGCCTCGGTCACCGCGATGTGCTCTTTCTTCGTGTCGATCACGAAGATGGCGTTGGGCACCCGCTCCAGGCTCGCGATACCGCTCAGGTTGCGGTCGAGCTTCTCGAGCTCGCGGGTGTGACGCAGGGCCTCGCGCTTGGGCATGTTGTCGAAGTCGCCGGCGCGCTGCATGCTGCGCAGCTCCATCATGCGCTTCACGCGGCCAGTGACCGTCGAGAAGTTGGTGAGCATGCCGCCCAGCCAGCGCTGGTTGACGAAGGGCATCCCGCAGGCCTGGGCGTAGTCCGCGATGGGACCCTGGGTCTGCTTCTTGGTGCCCACGAAGAGAATGGTGCCGCCGTCGGCGACCAGGTCACGCACGTAGGCGTAACTCTGCTCGATGCCCGAGAGCGTCTTGCGCAAGTCGATCAAGTAGATCCCGTTGCGCTCACCGAGGATGAAGCGGCGCATCTTGGGGTTCCACCGGCGGGTCTGGTGCCCGAAGTGCACGCCCGAGTCCAACAATTCCTGCAGAGTGACGAGAGCCACGATCTAGTTTCCTTCCGTTCGGTTATCGGTCCCCCGGGTGCACCGCGAGCGGCGACCGTACGAAACCCGGGGGAAGACATCTCTGACATCTCCCACCCTGGGAGAGCCCAACCATGCTAGTAGATGGGCGCTAGCCCCTCGGGTGGGTGTCGTGGTGGACGTTTTGGAGGTGCGATTTGGACACGTGCGTGTAGATCTGGGTCGTGGCCAGGCTCTCGTGGCCCAGGAGCTCCTGGACGACACGAAGGTCGGCGCCCCCTTCGAGCAGGTGCGTCGCGTAGGTATGGCGCAGCGCGTGGGGATGCACGTGGCCGCGGGCGACCCGGTTGTCGAGGATCCGGCGCACGTCGCGCGGGCCCAGGCGCCGGCCGCGGCGGTTGTAGAACAGGGCGTCGGGGGGCGAGTCGGGCTGGGCGACGTCGTCGCGGGCGTCCTCGAGCCACAGGCGCACCGCCCGCAGCCCTCGCCGGTGCAGGGGGACGATTCTCTCCTTGTTCCCCTTGCCGAGCACGCGCACGCGTCCGGCGGTGAAATCGACACTCGACACGTCGAGACCGCAGAGTTCACTCACCCGCAGTCCCGCGCCGTAGAGGACTTCGCAGACCGCCCGATCGAGCACCGCCCACTCGTCGTCGCCCCAGTCCTCGTCGAGCAGGCTGTCGAGCTGCTCACGCACGACAATCGTGGGCAGCGTGGAGTTGGGCCGCGGGGCGCTGAGTCGCGCCGCCGGGCTCTCGTCGAGATGCCCGCGCTCGACCAGCCAGTCGAAGTACCCGCGCAGACTCGCCCGGCGACGGGCGATCGTCGCGCGGGCCTCGTCGCGCTGGGCCCGACTCGCGAGATACTCGCGCAACAGGCGCCGGGTGACGCGATCGGGCCCTCCGACGCCTCGCTCGCCGGCCCAGGCGAGGAACGCGTCGAGGTCCGAACGGTACGCGCGCACGGTGGCCGCCGAACGATCGGCCGCCACCAGCGTGGCGACGTAGCCGTCGTACTGCCAGGGGTCGGCCTCGACCCTCGAAGAGTGAGCGGGCACGTGTCTAGGCTACCCACGGACGCCATTTCTGCGTGGCACGTCGATACAGTTGGATATCTCGCAAAGGAGTGTTGGTGTCGCGCATCTTGATCGTGGAGGACGACGACCACATCCGCTCCGCACTGCGTCTGATGTTTGAGGGCGAGGGATTCGACGTCGACGACGCGCCGAGCGGCGAAGTCGGAGTGGCCCTGTTCAACCGAATGCGCTCCGACGTGGCCATCGTGGACCTGATGCTGCCGGGCATCTCGGGCTTTGACACGTGCCAGGCCCTGCGCTCGACGAGCGACGTTCCCATCGTGATCGTCTCGGCGCGCGACGAGACCGCCGACGTCGTCCTCGGCCTCGAGTCCGGGGCGGACGACTACGTCACCAAGCCCTTCGTGCCGGCCGAGTTGCTCGCACGGGTTCGCGCCCACCTGCGCCGGCGTCCCACGTCCGCGGGCTCCTTCACCCTGGGCCGGCTCCAGGTCATCCCCGACGAGGGGGTGGTGCGCGATCACGACGGCACCGAGCTGCACCTCACGTCGACCGAGTTTCGCCTCCTCACCGACCTCGCCTCGGTCAACGGCAAGGTCCTCTCGCGCGAGGACCTCCTCGAGAGGGTGTGGGGGTACGACTACTTCGGTGACAGCCGGCTCGTCGACGTGCACATCCGTCGACTGCGGATGAAGATCGAACCCGACCCGGCGAACCCCTCGTTCCTGGTCACCGTGCGAGGCGCCGGATACAAGTTGGTTCTCTAGTGCATCGGCGCAGCCTGCGACTGCGACTGCTGATTACCTTCGGTGTCGGGGCGCTACTGCTGTCGAGCGTGTTCGCGTCGCTGACCTACTTCTCGGTCCAGCGTCTCCTGGTGGACAACCAGCAACAGACCGACCTGCGCGAATCCTTCGCCAACGCCGCCCTGGTGCGCTCCACGCTCTACTCCTCGCCGCCGGCGCTGGGGGCCCTGCTCAACTCGATCGAGGCCGCGACCAATTCGAGCGTCCTGGTTCACACCCATCACCAGTGGCTCTCGACGAGCCACGGCGCGGCGACCAGCGACGTCTCGGCCGAGATCGTCCACGCCGTCGACAGCGGCAAGGTGCTGCATCAGACCATCGCGATCCGGGGCCAACTCATCTTCATCGTGGGGGTACCCATCCCCGCGGTCGAGACCCAGGTGTTCGAGGTCTTTCGCCTCGAGCGCCTCGAGCACTCGCTCAAGGTCCTCGCCCTCGTGCTCGGGCTGGGCGCGCTCGTCACCTCCGTCATCGGCCTGGGGGGCGGACTGTGGGTGTCGCGACGGGCGGTGCGCCCGTTGCTCAACGTCTCCTCGGCCGCCGCCGCGATCGCCGACGGCGAGCTGACCACGCGGCTCCTCGTGGGCCAGGCCGACCAGGAGGTCCAGCAGCTCACCGAATCCTTCAACACGATGGTCTCGCGCCTGGTCGCGCGTATGGAGCGCGATGCGCGCTTCGCGAGCGACGTGAGCCACGAACTGCGCAGCCCGCTCACGACGCTCACGACCACGGTGTCGGTCCTCCAGCAGCACCGCGACGAGCTCTCCCCCGCCGGGCGCGAGAGCCTGGATTTGCTCGCGGCCGACCTCTCCATCTTCCAGTCGTTGGTGGACGACCTGCTCGAGATCGCCCGATCCGACGCCGGCAGCCTCGCGCACGTCATCGAGATCGTGCCCGCGGCCGAGCTCGTGCGCCAGAGCGCCCGCAGCGCCGCCCAGCGTCTCGGCATCCCCGAGGTTCCCGTCGAAGTCGGTGACGCGGCGAACACGGTGAACGTGGGTGTCGACCGACGCCGCTTCGAACGAGTGATGGCGAACCTCTTGGGCAACGCGGCCCACTACGCGGGTGGCGCGTCGGCCGTGCGCGTGGGCGTCGCGGACTCGCACGTCACCGTCGACGTCGACGACGCTGGTCCCGGCGTGCCCGCCGACGAGCGTGAGTCCATCTTCCAGAGGTTCTTTCGCGGCCGCGCCGCCCACGACCGCAGCCTGGCGCGCGGTACCGGACTGGGACTAGCCCTCGTACGCGACCACGTCGCGGCCTTCGGGGGCACCATCGTCGTTCAAGAGAGCCCCGAGGGCGGCGCGCGCTTTCACATCGAACTGCCCCGGCGCGAGGGGAACGGCGAATGATCCCGCGACGGCTCCTCCTGCTCGGTCTCGGCGCCGTCACCTTGGCCGGCTGCACGCTCGTGCCGACCGCGAAGGCCCCGGTGATCATCAATCCGAAGACCGTGCCCTTCGGCCTGCTCGGCAAGACCATTCCCGGCACCAACAACGGCCGGGTGCGCTTCATCACCCAGCCCGTCTACATCGTCGACGCGACGGGCCACCTGGCGCCGTCGAGCCGCATCGTGCCCACCCCGCCGACGCTCGCCTCGGTGTTGCGAGAGCTCGTCATCGGCCCCACCGACATCGAGACCGCCACGGGCTACACCAGCGCCCTGCCGAGCAATCTCGTGATCCTCCAGGCCAAGGTGAGAAAGGGCATCGGCTACATCGCCCTCGCCGACTCGCTCTCGACGCTGCCAGTGCGCCAGCAGGTCCTCGCCCTCGGCCAGCTCGTGTTGACCGCGAGCGACGTGGGCGCGACCAAGGGGATCGAGATCACGGTCGCCGGCGTCGCCCAGCCCTCGCTGCTACCCAACGGTGACACCGCGACGGTGATCACTGCCAGCGATTATCAGAGCCTGTTGAACGGCTAGGTCCGCTGGGGCCGCAGCACGGCCGCGGCGTTCCAGAGGTGCTCGAGGTCGTAGTAGCTGCGGGTCTCCTCGTCGAAGACATGGACGATGACATCACCAAAGTCCATGGCCACCCACTGACCCTCGGCGAGGCCCTCGACGCGAAGGGGCCGCACGCCCATGTCGCGCGCGACAACGCGCTCGATCTCTTCGACGATGGAACGCACCTGGCGGTCGTTGCGCCCCGAACAGATGACGAGCACGTCGAAGGAGTTCACCAATTCGCGCAGGTCGAGCACGACGAGGTCGAGCGCGCTCTTCTCCTCGGCCCCGGCGCAGGCCGCGTCCACGAGGGAGGCTACGAAGTCATCGAGAGGGCCGCGACCCGGGTCGTCGGCGCGGGTGATCTCGCTCAGTGGGTCACCCCGAGAGCGACGACTGCGGCGACGAAGGGAATCGAGAGGGCGAGCGCACCGGCCACCATCCAGCGTTGACGAGCGCGGCGAAGGTCCCGACGGCTTCGAGGGGCGCCAGCCAGCGCGGTGAGCCGTGCCGGCTGCGGCTCGCTGTGGTCGAAGAGTCGGACCGCCATGTCCCCCCGACTCTAGCCCCGAAAGCCCTCGTAGAGGGGAACGACTTTGTCGGGCAAGTAGCGCTCCAGGGCGTCGCCGTGCTCGGGAATGTCACGGATGTAGGTCGAGGACAGGTCCACGGGCTCCATGTCGATGACGTAGCTGTCCCAGCCCGCGGGCAGCACCGTCGGCGCCCCCGGACGTGGCACCACCCCCACCCTGACCAGGGTGCGCAGGGTCGACGACTCGTGCCACGAGTCGATCTGGCTGGTCAGGTCGGCCCCGATGATGAGGTCGACCTCGTCGAACTCCTCGAGCAGTTCGCGCACCGTGTCGATCGTGTAGGAGGGCCCCTCGCGACGGATCTCGCGGTCCGAGACGGTCACGAGCGGCAGATCGGCGAAGGCCGCTCGCGCCATCTCCAAGCGCGCCGCGGCGGGCAGCACCGAACCCGAGAGTCGCTTCTGGTAGGGGTCGCCGGCCACCGTGACCTCGATCGCGTCGAAGCGCTGGGTCGCGGCCGCCGCGCGCAGCGCCGCCACGTGACCCCGGTGGGGCGGGTCGAAGGTACCTCCGAAGAGGCCCAGGCGCCGACGTGTCACGTACGAAGCCTAATGGCCCGGCCCCCGACGCTTCGAGCGAGATTGTCACGCCGGTGTGAACCTTCTACGCTTGAGTGATGCCGACATCTCCCGCGTGGTCTCTCGAGTCGTGGCGCTCGCGCACCGTGGCCCAGAGCCCGGTGTGGCCCGACGACGAGCACCTGACGCGCGTCGAGCGCGAGCTGGCGGCCAAACCGCCTTTGGTCTTCGCCGGCGAGGCGCGACGGCTCCAGGAGCACCTGGCCCTCGTCTCCCAGGGCAAGGCCTTCCTCCTCCAGGCCGGTGACTGCGCCGAGTCCTTCGACGAGGGATCGGCCGATTCCATTCGCGACAAGCTCAAGGTCATCTTGCAGATGGCGGTGGCCCTCACCTACGCCTCGGGCGTGCCGGTGATCAAGGTCGGTCGCATCGCGGGACAGTTCGCCAAGCCGCGCAGCGCGCCGGTCGAGATCCACGACGGCGTCTCCCTCGAGGCCTTCCGCGGCCACATCGTCAACTCCGAGGAGTTCACCCCCGAGGCGCGCCGGCCCGACCCCGAGCGCCTCCTCACCGCCTACCACCAGAGCGTGGCGACCTTGAACCTGCTGCGCGCCTTTACGACCGGCGGCTTCGCCGCGCTCTCGCGCGTGCACGCCTGGAACCAGGAGTTCGTCGCCAACTCCCTCGAGGGCAAGCGATACGCGATGATCGCCGACGAGATCGAACGGGCGCTGCAGTTCATGAAGGCCTGCGGGATCGACCTCCACGACGACTCCGCGCTCCAGGGCGTGGACTTCTACACCAGCCACGAAGCCCTCATCCTGCCCTACGAGCAGGCCCTGACCCGGCGCGACTCCCTGACCGGCGACTTCTACGACTGCTCGGCGCACATGCTCTGGATCGGGGATCGCACCCGCGACCTCGAGGGCGCTCACGTCGAGTTCCTGCG